>NZ_RCOA01000030.1:0-19779 GCF_004307585.1 Pseudomonas sp. Sample_20
AGATGGGGCAGGGGTGGGGTGGTTTCAATGGGGCGGGTGTGTTTCTGCGTGTGTGTTCAGGTTTGCAAAGTTTTTGACCTTGTTAACCTTGGCGGCCTTTGGGCGGTGGCGAGATCCTTCAGGTGGGCACGGGTGCCTATTGGAATCTAACAATGTCTGTGCATAAATAGCAAAAAACGCTAGTGTTGGTTAGCTTTAACTATTAAATGGAGTTTTGATGGATCCCTATCGTAATCCGTTCGCCCCCGGGGCTGGTTTTCCACCACCGGAGCTTGCTGGCCGAGACCCTGTTCTCGAAATGGCTCGGATTTCCTGCGGCCGAGCAGTGAGGGGCAAACCTGCACGGTCGCTGATGCTCCTTGGCCTTCGTGGAGTCGGCAAGACGGTACTCCTGAATGAGATCGGCAATATCGCCAGACAAGAGGGGATGCTCGTTTCCCAGCTCGAAGCTCCGGAGAAAAATACACTTTCCACTCTTCTTTACCCTGAACTGCGACGCGTAATGCGTTCACTTTCGGGATTCGAAGGAGCAAAGCAAATTGCCAGCCGGGGTATGAGCGCCCTGCGCAATTTTGCCTCGATATTCAAAATCGATATCGGTGGCGTTGAGGTGGGCGTTGAGGGTGCTGAACCTGGGCTTGCTGATAGCGGCGATCTGCAACATGATCTTCCAGACCTGTTCGGTGTGATTGGCGAGGGCGCTAAAGCCGCTGGCAAGGGCTGGGTGCTGCTCATCGACGAGGTTCAGTACCTCTCGGAAGGCGATTTGTCGGCACTTATCGTTGCGATGCATCGAATGGCCCAGCGCGGGTTGCCTGTGGTTTTGGTTGGGGCAGGACTACCACAGGTTGCCAAATTGGCTGGTGAGGCGAAGTCCTATGCAGAGCGACTTTTCCTCTACCCGCCTGTAGGCGCGCTGGACGAAGAAGCAGCAAAACTTGCTGTTCGAAAACCCGTCGAGGAGGAGGAGCAGACGATCGAAGACGCTGCCCTCCAAGCGATTGTCGCGCGAACGAGGGGCTATCCGTTTTTTCTGCAGGAATGGGGTTCAACTTCATGGGATGTTGCTGCCGGCCCCATGATCACGCTCGCTGATGTCGAACGCGCTTATCCAGAGACTATCGCCGGACTCGATGCCGGCTTCTTCAAGGTTCGTTATGACCGGCTTACCAAAGCCGAGATCCAGTTTGTGATGGCGATGGCCACCTTTGGTGATGGGCCCTATCCTATGGCAGGTATCGCCAAGGTGATGGAGCGTGATCAATCATCGTTAGGCCCGGCCCGGGCCAATATCATTTCCAAAGGTATGATCTACAGCACCGACCATGGTTACCTTGATTTCACCGTTCCTCTTTTCGCGGAATACCTTCGCCGTCGTGGTGAATGAAAATCAGTGGTAGCGCCTTATGTAGTCAGCCGCCGAATTCTTTCCGAAAGTTCTGCCCCGCTTACCTGCCGGTACGCATGGATCAAGAGCATGGGCAGTACTCGATCTTGCGCTCATTGTGGAGCTGCCGAAGGCTGCGATCTTTTGATTTTGATTTTCTGTGGGAGCGAGCCTGCTCGCGAAGGCGGCCTGAATTTGACTGGGTTCCTTGAGTGAATGTAGGTTCTGACCAACGGTTGTATTGATGTCATATATAGCCCGATCAGGATATGAATTCGAGAAAGCTCATACCCGAGACGGTAATTTCACTATCGATTTTGATACGCAAGCTGATCATTACAAGATGTCTTTCCATGCGGTTGTTAATGATCCAGTCGCCGGCGACATAGACATTCTCGGGAGCTTTGACCTGCGTATGTAGTGAGATATCCTGCAGCCTCGATGTATTGCAACCCGTGGCAGACGTCGCTCCTCTATCAATACGCTCCGCTCGGAGTTTTCCTCGTGCCTGAGGTGTATTGGCAACTGACGATCCTTGACTCGCTGTATCGATACAAGGCGGCCAGTCTGGATTTTTCGCAAACATCCATGACCTGCTCAAATTGCTCGGCAGTTGCCTCGACGCGCCACTGTAGTGTTTGGCCTGTCTGACAATTGGATGCGCCAGGCGTGATGTTCATGGATTTCAATTCATTGAGCGCTGCACTGCAGTCTTTTGCCTGCTCTGCGTTATTGTCAGCCTGCGCAGGGAGCCAGGCACTGAGTGCGAATATGGCAGCCAGCAGGGCGATACGCAGTTTCGAATAAAGGCTCATACAGAAGGTCCCCACAACCAGCGTTGTCAGATCGGCCACGTCAGTCCCTGAACCACAAAGAATCCATTACAGGTGAGTTCCCGCGTGTCATTCGTGTGCTGTGCTTTGCCGGAAAATTTGTAATCTTTGAGGTCGTATCGGTACACGAAGTTACTGATTTGGGTGACCGCGATAATTGAAGAAGTTGTCGTTTCAAATTCGTAGGGACGAGGATCGGCTCGGTCTATGACAATCGTTTCTGAATAGCGCAAAGGGGAAGGATCCTGCGGGTAGCGAAGCGAGATGGAGATGATTCGCGCGCCCGACAAGCTGTCGTTGTGGCGGAAAGAAAAGTCGTATCCCCCTAACGCGTTGATGGAAATGGATGTGCTTGAAGTGCTGTAGCTGGTCAAGTCCAGATAATTACCGCTGATGGTGCCTTTGACATCAGTTTCAATAGAGCCGAACGCGAAGACGGCGTTGGGTACGTTTGGGTTTGCCATGAGAGCTGCCTCTGATCCGAATAGTGAAGAGGCAAGTCTGGGTAAAAGCGTGAAAGCTGTGAACTGTAATACCTGACAGTTTTTTATTCTTGTTCGCGATAATTATGCAGGCCCAGCGCATTTTCCGAACGCTACCGACCCGCCTGTCGGAAAACTCCGGCGCATTGATCAGCGTCTGCAGGACGAACCTGTTCACAACCGCTACCACAGGTTTATTCATTGCCTGCCAGGTTGCGCTCACAAAAAAAGGCGATGTCCCTCACGGAACATCGCCTTTTCATTACCGCCAGCTAACGCTTATTCCGGCAGTTTGTACGCAATGATGTAGTCACCCATCTTGGTGCCCAGCGAGCCGTGACCGCCGACAACGAGCAGCACGTATTGTTTGCCGTCCTTGCCGGTGTAGGTCATCGGAGTCGCTTGGCCGCCTGCAGGCAGACGCGATTTCCACAGTTCTTTACCGGTATTCACGTCATAGGCGCGCAGGTACTGGTCGAGGGTGCCGCTGAGGAAGCCGACGCCGCCGGCAGTGACCATCGAACCGCCCATGCTCGGTACGCCGAGGGTGAAGCCGATCGGGATTGGCGAGCTGTCGCGGCTGGTGCCGTTCTTGCGTTTCCACACGACTTTGCCGGTGGTCAGGTCGATACCGGCGACGTAGCCCCAGGCCGGGGCCTGGCACGGTACGCCCAGTGGCGACATGAACGGGTGCATGATCACCGCGTATGGCGCGCCAGTGTTTGGCTGCACGCCCGAGGTTTCGCTCTCGCGTTTGCTGCCGGCTTCGACTTGCTCGCGTGGGACCATTTTCGAGACGAAGGCCATGTAGTTCGGGCTGGTGAACAGCAGCTGGCGAACCGGATCGACCGAGACGCCGCCCCAGTTGAACACGCCGACGTTACCCGGATAGATCAGGCTGCCCTGTTCCGATGGCGGGGTGTACTGGCCCTCGTAACGCAGTTCCTTGAACTGGATGCGGCACAGCATCTGGTCGAACGGGCTCGCGCCCCACATGGCTTTTTCGGTCAGTTCCGGGGCCAGCAGGTTGAGGTCCGAACGGGCCTGGGTCGGTGCGGTGTGGTCGCCTTTCACGGCGCCTTGCGGTACCGGGATTTCCTTGATCGGAATGATCGGCGTGCCGTCACGACGGTCGAGGACGTACAGGCTGCCCTGTTTGGTCGGGGCGATCAGCGCAGGTTTCACGCCGTCGGCGGTTTTCATGTCGAGCAGGGTAGGCTGGCTGCCCACGTCCATGTCCCACAGGTCATGGTGGGTGAACTGGTAGTTCCAGCGCACTTTACCGGTGGCGAGGTCCAAGGCAACGAGGCCGGCGCTGAATTTTTCCGCGCCCGGGGTGCGGTTGCCGCCCCATTGGTCCGGGGTCTGGTTGCCCAGTGGCAGGTAGACCATGCCGAGTTTTTCATCGACGCTGGCCAGCGACCACATGTTCGCCGAGTTGCGGCTGTAGGTTTCGCCCGGGGCCAGAGGCTCGGTGGCGTCCGGCTTGTCGCTGTCCCAGTTCCACACCAGGTGACCGTCGCGCACGTCGAAGGCGCGGATCACGCCCGATGGCTCATTGGTCGATTCGTTGTCGGTAACGTGACCGCCCATGATCACCAGATCACGGGTAATCGCCGCTGGCGAGGTGGAGTAGTAGCCGCCAGCGGTGAACGGGCCGATGCCTTGGGTCAGGTCGACCACGCCGTTGGTGCCGAAGCCTTCGCAGATCTTGCCGGTGTCGGCGTTCAACGCAATCAGGCGGGCATCAGCGGTTGGCAGGTACAGACGACGCGGGCAGGCCTGAGCAACAGCCTGGCCGGCTTCGGAGATGACAGCGGAACCGGCGTTTTCAGACTTGGCATAGGCGGCTTCGTCGTAATACGACACGCCACGGCAGGTCATGTGGGCGAAGCCCTTGAAGCCGACCGGGCTCTTGATCTGTGGATCGAAGCGCCAGATTTCCTTGCCGGTGTCCGGGTCCAGTGCCAGCACTTTGCTGTGCGCGGTGCAGGCGTAGACCATGCCGTTGGCTTTGAGCGGGGTGTTTTCGTTGGTCAGCTCGACCGGGTCATCCGCAGTTGGCAGGTCGCCGGTCTGGATGCGCCAGGCTTCTTGCAGCTTGCCGACGTTTTCCGGGGTGATCTGCTTGAGCGGCGAGTAGCGGTCACCGAACTCGGTGCGACCGTAGGCTTGCCAGTCGCCATCCGGCATGGCCGGTGCGGTGCTGGTCATGTCCGCGCTGTCGCGGCCCAGTTCGCCGAAGGTCTCTCCCGGATGAGTGAAGAGGCTGGCCAGAGCGGTAACGCCGGCCAGGATCACAGCGACGGTCAGGCCGCCGGTGCCGATTTTCGCCGGGCCGTTGAGCAGCAGCGGACGACGGAACCATGGCAGCAGCATCACGAAACCGAGGACAAACCACAGCGCCAGACGCGGCACCAGTTGCCACCAGTCCAGACCGACTTCCCACAATGCCCACACGGTGCTGGCAAACAGCACGATGGCGTACAGGCCCAGCGCCGCGCGGCGACGCATCAGCAGCAGGATGCCGCTCAGAGCGATGCCGATACCGGCCAGCAGATAGTAAAGCGAGCCGCCGAGCATGCTCAGCTTGACTCCCCCGGCCAGCATGGCCAGGCCCATCAGTAGAAGCAGGATGCCGAGCAGGCCCGGTAGCAGACGGCCCCGACTCGAAGCACTTTCGGTGCTCATAGTGTGATTCTCCGTGACGTTTATGTAGTCCCGCGCTGTAGTCACTTTAGATGACGATTTGGCGCAGGCATGGTTCAGATAAAAACTTGTTCGGCTAACGAAATGCATTCCTGTGGGAGCGAGCTTGCTCGCGAAAGCGGTGTATCAGGCAACACTGCAGCGACTGACAGGCCGCCTTCGCGAGCAGGCTCGCTCCCACAGGGGTTAGCGGTGATCTTTAGAACGACGACTGGATCTTGATCCCGCCGATCAGGGCGTCGTCGACGTCGTTCACGCCACCGGGGTGGCGGATGTATTGCAGGTTCGGGCGTACGGTCAGCCAGTTGGTCACGTACACGCCGTAATACAGCTCGGCGCTGTATTCGGTGTCCTGCGGTGGCAGGAACGCCGGATTGTCGTAGTCGTAGACGGCGTTGGCGCGGTTGCTCGCCTCGGCGTTCTTGCGATAGGCCGGATTGACGTGTACACGAGCGAGGGCGAAACCGATGTCATCTTTGGCGCGGGCGTCGAACGGGCCTTTGTAGGTCAGGCCGGCCTGCACGTAGTTGTCGATGGCGTTGGTTTTCTTGTCGTGCATCGTCGCGTTGGCGAACAGGCTCAAACCACGCGAGTGGTCGCTGGCGATACTGGTCACCTGTTGCTGCACGCCCAGCCATACGCCGTGCTTGCTCGACGCACTGCGATAGGCTTCGCCGCTCAGCGCTGCCGGTTGGTCATTGCGGTCTTTATAGACGTCAGAGGCCTTGGCATTGCTGTAGTAATAACCGGCGCGGTATTCGCCCGGCAGACCGTTGAGCTTCGACGTCCACACCAGTTCGACCGGCAGGATCGCGCCCTGGGTGCCGCTGCCGCTGAGTTTGAAACCGTTGCCGCGATCGAGGTTCGACGGGTTCTGCTCGTAGGCGCCGACCTGCGCGTACAGCTCAGGCGTCAGGTGATATTTGACCCGCAGCGCCCACTGGCTGACCGGCCAGTTGTACCAGATGCCGCCGACCCAGTTGCCGACCTGCGAGCCGCAGAACGCGAGGTTCTGAAAGTCGCAAGGGAAGCTGTTGAAGTCTTCGCCTTCGCCGAAACGGCCGACCTTGATGTCGAGCTTCTGATCGAAGAATTTCTGCTGGTACCACATCTGCGTCAGGCGCGTGGTCTGGCCACGGCCCCAGACTTCCTGGGCGGAAGTGAAGCCGCCAACGCGCGGGTCGTTGATGCGGTCGTTGCTGATGTTGTTGCCGCTGCGCTTGGTGATGGTCAGCTGAAATTCAGCGTCGTTCCAACCGAGGATCTTTTGCAGATCCAGATGGGTGCCGAGGCCGAACTGGTCGCTGTAGCGGGCAGTGCGGTCGTGATCGTAACCGCCGTGCAGATTGCTGCCCATTTCGCCGGTGTAATCGAGTTTGAAGTCGTAGCCTTTTTCCGCAAGTTCTGTGCGCGTGCCGTTCCAGTCACCGAGCATGTACGGTGATTCACTGTCGAAGGCCGGCGCCGCGTGGGCACAGGTCGCCAAGCCAAGGGCGGTGCAGCCGCCAAGGGTGCGCAGGGCAGAGATAGCGCTGTCTCGGGAGAAGGAAAAGTCAGGCATGAAGAAGTCTTTTTTTGATGTTTTTCGAGTGCAGGCCGAGCGCTTCAGATTGTCGCAGGCAGTGAAGCGTTTCAGCGGAAGGGCGGCAGGATAATGATCTGTAACAAATTGAGAAAGCGCTTTTGCAGACATGCAGCGTTTCGGATTCGGTAACAGTGCGGCAAACGGGCGCATTGTGAGTCGCGCCACAGCCTGCGATCTTCCCGGGTTGGCCTACATTTGCAGGAAGGCCTTCCACCCGCTCTGCCCCTCGGCTAAGGTGCGCGGCTTCTGCATATCACTTCGCCCAAAGGCCCGGCATGAACGAACAATCCCCCGATCCGCTGCACGGCGTGACCCTCGAACAGATCCTCAATGCACTGGTCGCCCACTATGAGTGGTCGGGTCTGGCCGAGCGTATCGACATCCGTTGTTTCAAAAGCGATCCGAGCATCAAGTCGAGCCTGACCTTCCTGCGTAAAACCCCGTGGGCGCGGGAAAAGGTCGAACGCCTGTACGTGAAGCTGATGCGCACCAAGCGACCGCTCTGAGATGGACAGCGCGAGGCGCCGACGCCTGATCACCAGCCTGGCCGTGCTGGGCTGGGCAGGGCTGGCAATTCAGCTGTACCTGATTCTCTTCGCACGATTGAGCATCGGCGCCAGCCTGCTGGGCGGGCTGGTGAGTTTCTTCAGCTACTTCACCATATTGACCAACACCCTGGTGGCGACGGTGCTGACCTGCGCGGTCACCGAGCGCGAATCCGCCGCGCGGCGCTGGTTTCTGCAACCGTGGGTCAGCAGCGGGATCGCGGTGAGCATCGCCGTGGTCGGTCTGGCCTACAGCATCCTGCTGCGGCACTTGTGGCACCCCGAAGGCTGGCAGTTTGTTGCCGATGAGTTGCTCCACGACGTCATGCCATTGCTGTTTCTCGGCTATTGGTGGTGCTGCGTCCCCAAAGGCACGTTGCGCCTGAGGCACCTGCCGCTGTGGCTGATCTATCCGCTGGTGTATTTCATCTACGCCTTGCTGCGCGGGCATCTGCTCGGCGCTTATGCGTATCCGTTCATTGATGTGGCGGTGTTGGGTTATCCACAGGTGCTGGCGAATGCCGGGGGGATCTTGGTGGGTTTTGTGTTGGTGGGCCTGCTGATTATCGGCCTGGATCGTAGAAAGACCGCACGAAGTTGATATTCAATGTGGGAGCGAGCTTGCTCGCGAATGCGGTGTATCAGTTTGCACGGATGTTGACTGACACACCGCTTTCGCGAGCAAGCTCGCTCCCACAGGGGAATTGTGGTCAGAGGAAAATCACTCCTCGTCAGAGCCTTCCGCGCGCCAGTAGCCAACAGCCTTGATGAACTGCTCATCGAGCCCATGCTCATCGATCAGCACCCGGCGGATCTGCCGTGAGACCTTGGTTTCGGTCGCCACCCACGCGTACAGATTGCCCTTGGGCACCTGCAATTGCTTGACGGTAGCCAGCAGGTTGTCCTTGCCGCCTTCGCGCAGCACCCAGATCACATTGAACTGCGCCGCACTTTCCAGCACTTGCTGCTCGGCGCCGTTTTCCACTTCGATCACCACCAATGCCCGGCGATTTGCCGCCAGACCTTCGAGGCGGCGGGCGATGGCGGGGAGGGCGGTTTCGTCGCCGATCAGCAGATAGCTGTCGAAGATGTCCGGCACGATCATCGACCCGCGTGGCCCGCCGATATGCAGGAACTGCCCCGGTTGCGCCTGTTCCGCCCAGGTCGAGGCAGGGCCGTCGCCGTGCAGGACGAAATCGATGTCCAGCTCCATTTTTTCCAGGTCGTAACGACGTGGGGTGTAGTCGCGCATCTCGGGCATCGGCCCGTTGTCCTTGCCGGCGCCCAGTTGCATCGTCTCCAGCGCCGCCGCTTGTTCGGCGTTCTGCGGGAACAGCAGTTTGACGTGATCGTCCGTGCCCAGGCTGATGAACCCGGCCAGTTCCGGCCCGCCGAGGGTGATGCGGCGCATGCGTGGGGTCAGGTCGGTGACGCGCAGCACTTCAAGTTTGCGCCGTTTGATTTCGTGCATCACGCGGTGAATGGTTTGAGTATCGACTGCAGTCATTCGGCTTTCTCCGTGGCAGGTTGAACGGCAGGGCCGTCGACGATGGCTTTGGCGGTGTCGTTGAGCAGGTCACGCACGCGCAGGATTTCTTCGGCGCTCCAGCGCCCATGGTGCAGCTGCAAGGCATGGCGCAGGTTGTGCACCGCTTCGTGGATTTCCGCCGGACGATCATGGCCGCGCAGCGAACGCTTGCTGACGTCGATGCGCATGCGGACGCCGTCGAGCGCCACCGCTTGTTCACTTAAAGACAAACGACCGGCGTCGGTGACGCTGTAACGCTTTTTGCCGGCCTCGGCATCACCGGCGATCAGGTCGCTCTCTTCCAGAAAGGTCAGGGTCGGGTAGATCACCCCGGGGCTGGGGCTGTAGGCGCCGTCGAACATGCCTTCTATCTGGCGGATCAGGTCGTAACCGTGGCAGGGCTGCTCGGCGATCAGCGCCAGCAACAGCAATTTCAGGTCGCCGGGGGCAAAGACTCGCGGGCCGCGGCCGCCGCGTTCGCGACCGGGGCGCTTCTCGAAGCCGTCGCGGCCATCGCCATGCTCGCGGTGGGGGGAATGATGGTCTCTCATTTCGCTTCTCTCTCGTCGTATTTAGATACAACTTAAGATATATCTTAAGCGCTGTGCAAGACGTTTTTAGCCTCTGGCGACGCTCGACGGACGAGCGGTCAGCGTGAAAAAAGCCACAAAACTCTTTCCGATCAAAAATAAAAAGGCGTGACCTTAAAGTTAAAGTTATCGCTCTAGTTGAGCTTGAGTATATATTCTAATTTCTCGCAAGTTGCCGCGTTAAAGCGGCTAAGTTGCTGTATGGTTTTTTCCCTGTAACTGTGTGTAGGGCGCAACTTACAGCGAATGTTGCAAGTATCTGTTTTTTGTTCTTTTTTCTGGCGGGGTGTGGGGTTGTTTAACTACGAGTTTGTCGGAAGTTGCCTGCTTACATTCCAGAGGCAACAGTCGATGATGCCCGGCATTGAAAGTTCAAGTTGCTTCAGCGGTCGACGAGCAAAAGGTTTATGAACTTTCAATGACACCCCCTTATATAAAGCAAACAGGTACTGAACGATGTTCAAGAAATTCGCAATCGCTGCTCCACTGGCTCTTCTGGCAATGTCCTCCACTGCCTTCGCTGCGGGCGAGGCGTCGCACACCATCAGTCTTGTCGCCACAGTGCCAACCACCAGCTTCTTTGTGGTGCCGGTCGACCCTGATCTGGTCAACAAGGACCAGGACATGAGCTACAACCCTGCCACCGGCAAGATGACCGAGGTTAAAGGTTACTTCGACGTACGTAACACTGACGGCTCCGTTCACGCCAGCCTCAATGGCATCCCTATGCTGCAATCGGGTGTCGATCAGATTGCCCTGGACGTTGAATTCAACGGCAAGGTTCTTACCCAAGTGCCACAAATGGTTGTGGGTGAGGATGAATCCGACAGTACCTACCGCGCATTGCTGAAAATCGCTCCGCGTGCCAGTTCCACATACGCGCCGGGTGATTACACCGGAACGATTGCAATGGTTTTCGATGCGGTACCTCCGGTCGGTTCGCGCTGATCGCGTGATCGCCTGCTAGACGCCCACCTTCACCGTGGGTTTGACCGGCGGGGCAAACATCCGTGTTTGCCCCGACGGACTTTCATTGTCTGAAAATCAGAGTACGAGTTCATGTTCCCGATGACACCCATCGCGGCTGCGCTTGCGCTGTTGTTCTGTGCCAGCGCAGTCATGGCTTCCGACGCCACCGGTACCACGCCACGCAGTTTGCTGGCGCAGGCCAAAGGCTTGCCGGCGGATTTCGAGGAGCATTTCTTTGATGTACCGCTGGCGGTGCGGGTCGAAGTCGATCAGCAGCCGCTGGGCGAAGCCATGGTGGTGCTGTCGCGAGATGACCGCATCACGCTTCTCGAATTCACCGATACCAGCGAAAACCGCTTTGGCCCGGCCGAGCGGGAAAAGTGGGCGAGCTACCTCAAACCCGGTGTGCCTCTGGGCGCGTGCCGTGGTTCGTGTCCCGATCAGTTTCTGGCGGTGCACTACAACCTGCAAAGTTCGCTGGTTTCGATCCTCACTGAAAATGCCGAGCGCGATGTTCAGGCCAAGCGTTATTACGAGCAACCCGACGGCGGCAGTCGTGGCCTGATGGTGCGCAATCAACTCAATCTCAATGGCGGCCAGGATCAGGATCTGGGTGGGCGCTTCGGCCTGGAAGCCAGTTCCAGTCTGGGCAACTGGAGCCAGACCCTCAACCTGCAAATGGCCCGGCTCGGCGGTCCTGACACCAAGCTGTATCACGCCGTGCATGAACTGCACACCCAGCGCGAACTGCAAGGCAGTTTCTTTCGCCTGGGCTATTTCACCCCCAATTCCGAAGGGCTGATGCGTCAGCCGCGCACGTTCGGCACCAGCCCCGACACCGCTGTAGGCCTCATGTATGGCAGCTCCGACAGCCTGGCGATCAACACGCCGATGCCGAGCGTGTATCCGATCTACGTGACCGCCAATCGTCAGGGGGCGGTGGAAATCTGGCGCAACGGTTTGCTGATCAACACGCAATCGGTGCCCGCCGGTCTGCAGTCGCTCGATACGCGGCCGCTGCCGGGTGGCATTTACGAGGTGGAGGTTCGCCTGATCGAGGACGGCCAGATCACCTCCACCACGCAGGAACTGGTCTACAAGCCGAGCAACTGGCGCAACCTCGACGAGCGCTGGCGCTACAACGTATTTGCCGGCGAAGAAAGCAAACTGTTGAGTAACTGGGACAAGCAAAGCAGTGGCAGCCCGACCGCCGGTGCATCGCTCAACTATCTGTTGCATCCGCGGGTGATTCTCGGCGCCTCGGCGCGGCAGATTCGCGAAAAGCTGCAGTACGGCACATCCATCGACTGGACGCTGGCCAACCACCTCAGCCTGTATGCCAATGTCTACAAGACCGAGGATTACGGCACCGGTCTGGATCTGCAAAGCCTTTACAACTATGGCGCGGGCAGTCTGGTGATCAGCCACAACCGCAGCTGGCTCGACACCACCAACACCTACGAAACGCTGCCCGACGGCACTCGCGTTCGTCCGCGTAACGTGTTCGTCGGCCAGACCAGCAATTCATCGCTGGCGCTCAATCATCGGGTGAGCAGCAAGAGTTCGGTCAATGCACGGGTTTCGCACAGCGAAGGCAATGTCGAAGGCGTAGGCCTGGATCTGGGCTGGACCCAGCGCACTGTGCTGCTGGGCAGTGATGCCAGTTGGCGCCTGTCGGTCTTTGATCGTCCGGGCAGTTTCAGCAGCGGCGATGCGCGCAACCGCGGGATCGATCTGAGCATCAATCTGGCGCTCGGCGCGCCCGGTCAACAGCTCACCGGCAGCATCGGCTCACGCACCGCCCGTGATGGCAAACGCGACAACAACGCCTCGCTCGGCTGGCGCAAGGATTTCAAGGATCACGTGCTGCAAAGCGTCTCGGTCACGGCGCTGACCGATACCTACGGCCTGGGCATGTCGAGCCTGGCCAATTTCCGCACCGATGCGGTCAACGGCGATGGCTTTATTCAACGCTCGTCCTACAACGGCAATTTCACCGGCGGCCTCAACCTCGACAGCACGCTGGTCGTCGGTGGCGCGCAGATGCTCATGACCAATCACAGCGAAGTGCGCGGCGCCGGGATGATCGTCGATGTCGAATCGGACATCGACGACATCGTTCTGCGCGCGGACGACTATAGCGGGAGCAGCGCTGCCTTGAAGCCGGGGCGCAATTTCATCCCGATCACGGCCTATCAGAACAGCTCCGTGAGCTTCGACTTCGAGGGCAATAACGTGCCCGCAGCGACCATCGAGCCGGCGCGCACTCGCTATCACCTGAACAAGGGCGGGGTGGAGTACCGCAAGATCCGTGTGATGAAAACCCTGACAGTGCTCGGTCGCCTGATCGATGAAGCAGGGCAGCCGCTCAAGGGCCATCATGTGATCAACCATGCCAGCCGTGGTGTCACCGAGGTCGACGGGTTCTTTTCAATGGAGATGAACGCCGGTTCGCCGACCCTCGAAATCCGTCGCGATAATCGCTTGCTGTGTCAGTTCCGCCTCGATGCCAACCAGTACCGCAGTGAAAACAACGTCCTGATGATAGGCGATCTGCGCTGCACGCCAGACACCGTGGCCGACGTCGGTATCACCGCGCAGAAGGCGGGCTGAACCGATGACCGAGTCCACATTCGGGCGACACGCGCAGCGGCAATATCAGCGTTATCCGGGAAGCCGACGCATGAACGTGCGCGCCGGTGCCTTGTTCCTTTTTTCATGGAGTTGAAGTGATGAACCGTGGTTTTTTGCTGGGCGTGCTCAGCGTGTTTTGCCTGACGGCGCAGGCCGGGCCACAGATCAATGTCGGTACGGTGTACGACTATATGGATGGCGACAAGAGCACCTATCTGAAACGGGTGTTCAACAGCGGCGATGCCACCGCGTTCGTCAAGGTAAACGTTCTGGAGATTGTCTACGACGCCGACGGCACGCCGAAGGA
Organism: Pseudomonas sp. Sample_20; assembly: GCF_004307585.1. Lineage (NCBI taxonomy): Bacteria > Pseudomonadati > Pseudomonadota > Gammaproteobacteria > Pseudomonadales > Pseudomonadaceae > Pseudomonas > Pseudomonas sp. Sample_20. The sequence continues at coordinate 13,570 of NZ_RCOA01000030.1, forward strand.
AATCCCGGTTGAGAACGCTGCCGACGGCGCTTCGCGCAACGGCCTGATGGCCAGCCCGGCGCGGCTGATCGTCCCGGCCGAGGGCATGCAGGGCACCCGCTTGCTGTACATGGGCGAACGCGATCGCGAGCGTTACTTCCGCGTGCGATTCGTGCCGGTGGTGCCGGAAAAGGAAGACGAGTTCGCTGTCAGCCAGGAAGAACGGGAAGACTACAAAAAGGCACTGACGGCCGGGGTCAACGTGATGACCGGTTTCGGCACGGTGTTCTTCGTACGGCCCAGGGAAACGCGGTTCGCCACGACGATCAATGAAACCGAAAGCCGCTACGAACTGCGCAATGACGGCAACACCGTGGTGATTGTCGACGAGTTCAGAAACTGCTCGTTGAGCGACGAAACCGACTGCGGTGTGACCACCAAACACCATGTGCTGGCGGGCAAGACGTTCGCTTTCGACAAGGAGAAGGGCCGTGGGTACCGCTTCTTCCTGATCGAAGGCAGCGAGAAGAAGAACCTGACGGTCAGCAGCCGCTAGGTCTGCTTTTCATTGACGCAACGGGTAACCAACATGATCAAGCAATGCTCCGTCGTCGCGCTGATAGCCGCGGCGGCTCTGGCCAGCGATGCGGCCTGGGCGGCTCGGGAAGCACACACGTTCGAAGTGACAGTGGAAGTGCCGAACCGATCGTTCTACATCATTCCCGCGGTGCCGGACTGGATTCACCGACCGCAGCGGCTCGACTGGAATCACTCGACCTCAAGCCTGAGCAGTGTGCGCAAATACTTTGATGTGCGTCACGACACCAGTGCGATTGAAGCGCGGCTGGAATCCGCACCCTACCTTTCGAACGGTCGGCCGGCAGACGATATCAGTCTGCGCGTGACCTTTAACAAGGTGGAGCTGAGCGCCGAGATGGCGCCGCGCGAGGTGGTGTCGCAGGCCGAGGCCGCTGCGGGGACACGGGTGCTGTTGCAGATCGACCCGATCAGCCCGGAGGGCGGCTACCGCCCCGGGGATTACGCCGGCAACGTGCTGTTGCTGTTCAGTGCCCGAGCGCCTGGCGAGTGAGATGGCTCGCGCAATGCTGGTATCGAAGTATTTTCTGGAGACCACCCATGATTTTTTCTAGCGCCCCGGGCATCCGCCCATGGATCGGATTGCTGTTGACGTTGTTCAGCGCTGCGGCAGTGGCCGAAGTGCACAACATTGATGCCACCTTCGAGCCGGACTTTGCCAATCCGCAAAAAAATCAGTTCAAGAATCAGACACCATCCGAGGGTTTCTGCCGTCAAGCAGCGGAAACGTGCGCGAATTTGGGCCTGTTCAGCCTGGTCGCGCGCATCCCGTTCGCCGCCAATGCACCGATTCAGGCCAACCACGCCGATCCGCGCCAGGGTGGCATGGCCAAAGTGCCGTCCGACTGGAGGACTGTTTCGGTGGCCAACGCTGCCGGTGACAGCCACATTGTCGAGGTGAGAATTGCCGGTATTGGTCACGAGGCGGCCTTCCCGTTGTCGGTCGCCGAGTTGACCGGAGGCGGCAGGTGGGATGACTTATGGGAAGGCGGCGGCTGGGTCTACGCTCCGCCACCGTGTCTGGGTGTCGGTGTCTTTACAGCGGGACAGCATGGTTACAACAGTTTCTGGAGAGTTCCGGAAGGGGCGGGAGTCTGCGCCAAGAAAGCTCTGTTCGATATCCCGCTTGGCATGAACTATCAGTATTTCGTCTACGCCTACGAACTGCGCACGCCGGATCCGCTGAAAATGGATGCTGGCGACTACACCGGTGCCATTACCTACACCGTCGGCCCGAACATGGATTTCGACATGGGCGATGTGATGATCCCGAACGACTCGATTCTGACCCTCAATTTCAATCTGAGGGTTACGCACACCATGAAGGTCGATATTCCTCCCGGCGGCAACCGCGTGGCGCTGCAACCGGTGGGCGGTTGGCAGTCGTGGCTGAACGAGGGCCGCAAGCCGACCCGACTGATGCGTGACCAGACGTTCAATATCTCGGCCTCGAGCCGCTTCAAGATGAACATCGAGTGCCAGTACGTCTCCGGCAACAACTGCGGGTTATGGGAGTCGAGCGCCGGCCATATGGCACCACTGGAAGTCAGCGTCAGCCTGCCCAACGGGCTGACCGATGGCGCCGGACAAGCGGTCAATCGCCGGCGATTGCTGCGCGATGGCACGGGCACCGAGTTGTTTCAGCCAAGCTTTTATCTGGATCGCAAGGTGGGCACGCTGCATTTCGAAGTAGCCCGCGATGCGGTGGATGGAATGCTCAAGGACGGATATGCGCGCAGCTATTCGGGTAATGTCACGGTGATCTGGGATTCGGAGGTAGGTTAAGCGCGATTCCGGTCAAGCAGCCCATGCCAGTCTGGCTGCGTTCAGACACTCGATCGGGCCCCAGCGTCTTGCGCGGCTGCACGGGGCCAGCCTGGCACGACTCCTCGCGGTCTCTGCGACAGAAGCAAGAGCAGCAATGCGATGTCATCCGGACAGGATTGCCAACTGCGCCGGGCCGGTGGTAACCACGGGTGAATTTTTTGCCGGACGACATTGCGAGTCACTGCCCGGTTGCAGATACGGCGTGAGAATCGGCGCCATGCCCTTGAGCACCTGCGTGGGCAGGGCCGAGGTGAACTTGAAGTTCTCTGCCGAGCGCCCCGGAACGAACGCGGTGAGGGTGCCGAAATGGTGGTCGCCAATGTAGAACACGAAGGTCGCCGTGCGGTTGATCGACTTCGAACTGATGATCCTCCCGCCGGAGCCGATCGCCGCAATGCGGTTGTCGCCGGTGCCGGTCTTGCCACCCATGGCCAGCGGCGTGCCGTCGGGCAATTTGAAACTGCCCGACAACCGTTTGGCGGTACCGGCATCGACCACTTGCGACAACGCCTCGCGCATGGCTCTGGCCACCTCCACCGGCATCACTCGTTTACCCACGTGCGGATCGTTGACCAGTCTGGTTTCGTACGGCGTATCGGCGGCGAAATGCAGGCTGTCGATGCGCAGCGTCGGCATGCGTACGCCGTCGTTGAGGATGGTGCCGATCAGCTCGGCGAGCGCGGCGGGACGGTCGCCGGAACTGCCGATGGCGGTGGCCAGTGACGGCACCAGGTGATCGAACGGGTAGCCGACTTTCTGCCAGCGCTGATGAATGTCGAGGAACGCTTCGATCTCGAGCATGGTGCGAATGCGGCTGTCGCGCGCGCCTTTGTGCCGGCTCTTGAACAGCCAGCTGTAGACTTCCTGACGTTCGAAGTGGCTGGCCTTGACGATCTCGCTGAGGGTCGCTTCCGGGTGATGCAGCAGATAACCCATCATCCACAGATCCAGCGGATGGACCTTGGCGATGAAGCCCTGATCAGGCAAATCGTAACTGCCGGGGCCATAGGAATCGTAGAGGCGGATCAGGCGGTCATCGGTGAGTTTCTCCTTGAGTTTGGCGCCTTTGAGGTGGGCGCGAACAAAGCTGTTGAAGTCTTCCTGGCTGGCATCCGGCAACAGATATCGGTGCACCGCCGCCATGCGAATCGGCGTCGGGCGGATGCTGTCGAGGAAGGTTTCCAGGCGCGCCTGGGTGTCCTTGTTCTTGTACTTCTTCCAGAACTTGAGCAGGAACGAGGTGCCTTCGCGGTCGGCGAAACTGGCCAGATATTCCTGACGGCGCGGGTCGCGATCATCCTTGAGCAATTCGCCGTTGGGGCCTGAGTAGGTGGTGTAACGGACGATGTCGCGCATCAGGCGAATGAACGGCAGGTTGATCGACTCGCGCAGCGAATCGCGCAGGGTCGGCAGGCGACCGTTGTCCTCTTTGCGGAAGTTGTTGAATCTGTGCAGGCCGCCGCCGGTGAAAAACGCCTCGCCGGGGCTGGCCGAATATTTGCGATCCAGCGCGGCGCCGAGCAGCTTCGACAGATCGTGATCCTTGTTCTGGATCAGGTAGTCGATGACCCAGCGGCTGAGGCGGTCCTGATCGGGCACTTCGACTTTTTTCAATTCCGGCCCGCTCATCGCGCCGTATTTGTCGTGCAGCTCGGCGACGATTTGCAGGTACGTGGTCAGCACACGCATTTTCGCCGTGGAGCCGAGTTCGAGCTTGCTGCCTTCGTTGATGTCGAACGGCTGATCGGTGCTGTCGGTCTGCACGCGTACGCGCGAGCCGTCCGGGGTCAGTTCGAACAGGGTGAAGCTGTAGCGTACTTGCGTGGTGCTGGTCGGCGTCAGCAGGCGTTCGCCGAGCAGGCCGATTTCGGCAGCGTAGACCGGATCGGCGAGTTTTTTCAGATAAGCCGTGGCCTGCGTTTGCAGGTCGCCCTGCAGGGTGCTGGTGGCTGACAGGTCGAGACGATCGAGGTCGTAAAGCGGCCGGTTGAGCATGCTCGCCAGGCGGCTGCGGGCAACGCTGATGCCCTTGTTGGTTTCAATCGGCTGCATCGTTGGCTGGGTCTGCCAGTCGCGGTATGACACGGTGCTTGCCAGCGCGGCGTCGGCCAGAGCGCTGTCGATCACGCCGTTCTGCTTGAGCAGGCGCAGGTGGCTGTCGGTGAGGCTGGCCAATTCGTCGCGGCCCTTGGTCAGGTAATGCGAAGGACGGCGCTGGGCAATCATCAGCGAGAGCATTTCACGCAGGGCGAGGCCTTTGGCGGCCATGGTCTGCGGATCGGTCTTCGGGCTGTTCAGTTGCTGGTTGGCCTTGTTGAAATCACTGCCGTACCAGACTCGCAAACCTTCGGCCATGCCGTGCACTTCACCGTGGCCGGGCACCGCCGAGAGCGGCACGCTGTTGAGGTAGTCGCGCACGATGTTCTGCCGCGAACCGAGGGTCTGCGGGCCATCCTGATAGGCGCGCACGCTGGCGGAAATCATCTGGCGGATCTTCTCCGCGCCCGATACGGTCAGGCCATCGGGCGAGTGGCGATACTTTTCCAGTTGCGTCGCCAGGGTGCTGCCGCCGGCCGACTGCCCGGGCAGATGCAGCAACTTCGCCACTTGCGACCACGCCGCCATGCCGAAGCGCGGCCAGTCCACGGCCGGGTTGGCCAGCGGTTGTTTCGGGTCGAGAAGAAAGCGGTTTTCGATGAACAGCAGGCTGCTGACCACCACCGGCGGAATCGCCGCGAAGTCGGCATACAGTTGCTGCGGATAGTTGTATCGATACAGCGGCGCGCCTCGGCAATCGGTGATCGACAGCCCGGCCTGAATCTTTTCCGAATACGGCACGAACAGGCCTTTGTCGGTGTAACCGAGCAGGGCGGGGGAGAAGCGTGTCTGCTCGGTGATCACATAGTTGCGCTTGAGCAGACGCGGCAGGAATTCGTCCAGAGAGCTGTAACCCAGGCGCAGATCGAACGGCCCGTTGCCCGGATAACGAATCGCTTCGCTGGGGCCGGGTTCAAGTTTGTAGGTCAGCGAAGCGGCGTACTGGCTCAGCTCCCGCGCCTGAAAGCGCGAAGTGCGCATTTCCTTGGACGCGGCGAGTCCCACCACCACCGCAATGATCAAAAACAGCAACCAGAAAGCCTTCCACCCGTGCCGGTTGCGACGGGGTTTTTCAGGGACAGGCGCTTCATTCACACTTTCAGTCTGAACCACGGTTTTACTCGAATCGGTTTGCCACAAAGCGCCCATAGTCGACTGATCCATTCACGCAGATTGATCGGACTTGTCTGAAGCTTAGACGGTGGTTGAAGCCGGTGAAAAAAATGTGAAGAGCGGAGCCGGCGGTTTATCTGAATAAAACTGGAACGAACACAGTGGCGAGGGGATTCATCCCCGCTGGACTGCGAAGCAGCCCCAAAACCTGCCTCCGCAGTTTCTACAGGCCCACCGTGTGTGAGGAAGTTGCGCCTGCTGCGCAGCCGAGCGGGGATAAATCCCCTCACCACAAAGATGCTGTTCACATCTCCATGATGTGTCTGTGTGAGCAATGGACTCCCTGTGGCTAGCAGACTTATCAGTCATGCAGGAACTCCCTGTGGCGAGGGGATTCATCCCCGTTGGGCTGCGAAGCAGCCCCAAAACCTGCCACCACAGTTTCTACAGGCACACCGCATGTGAGCAGTTGCGCCTGCTTCGCAGCCGAGCGGGGATAAATCCCCTCATCACAAAGAGGCTGTTCACATCCCGGGATATGTCTGTGTAAGGAAAAGATTCCTGTGGCTAGCAGATTTATCAGTCATGCAGGGATTC
>NZ_RCOA01000030.1:19789-46901 GCF_004307585.1 Pseudomonas sp. Sample_20
CTGTGTAAGGAAAAGATTCCTGTGGCTAGCAGATTTATCAGTCATGCAGGGATTCATTGTGGCGAGGGGATTCATCCCCGCTGGGCTGCGAAGCAGCCCCAAAACCTGCCACCACGGTTTCTACAGGCACACCGCATGTCAGCAAGTTGCGACTGCTTTGCAGCCGAGCGGGGATAAATCCCCTCATCACAAAGAGGCTGTTCACATCCCGGGATATGTCTGTGTAAGGAAAAGATTCCTGTGGCTAGCAGATTTATCAGTCATGCAGGGATTCCCTGTGGTGAGGGGATTCATCCCCGCTGGGCTGCAAAGCAGCCCCAAAACCTGCCGGCACTGTTTCTACATGCCCACCGCGTGTCAGCAAGTTGCGACTGCTTTGCAGCCGAGCGGGGATAAATCCCCTCGCCACAAGGATGCTGTTCACATCTCCATGATGTGGCTGTGTGAGCAATGGACTCCCTGTGGCTAGCAGATTTATCAGTCATGCAGGAACTCCCTGTGGCGAGGGGATTCATCCCCGCTGGGCTGCAAAGCAGCCCCAAAAACCTGCCAACACGGTTTCTACAGGCACACCGCGTGTGAGCAAGTTGCGCCTGCTTCGCAGCCGAGCGGGGACTCCCTGTGGCGAGGGGATTTATCCCCGCTGGGCTGCAAAGCAGCCCCAAAACCTGCCTCCACAGTTTCTACAGGCACAACGCATGTGAGCAGTTGCGCCTGCTTCGCAGCCGAGCGGGGATAAATCCCCTCGCCACAAAGAGGCTGTTCACATCCCGGGATGTTGTCTGTGTGAGGAAGAAATCCACCTATTCCATAGAACTATTGCGCTCAGAGCCACCAGGCATCCCAAAGCGGGTAGTCACCGAGGTTATCGACCAGCCCGGCTCGCAAAGGATTATTGATGATATAGCGGGCGAAGGGCTCCAGGTCCTCGCCGTCACGGATCGCTCGGTCATGGTAGCCGGTTTGCCACAGCGGTCCGTGACGTCCGGTTTTTCTGTTAACCGCATGCGTACAGCGAGCCTTTACACCGCCGATGACTTCGCCAAGTGAGCCGCGTTGCAATTGCATCAGCCAATGAAAGAGGTCAGGCATGACAACCCAAGCGATGGATTGCGCGACGCCTTGCTCATGAGCCCGGCGCAGTTCTGCAACCAGTAACCGGCCGGTCTGCCAATCTGCAAATACGGGCTGGCGTTCGTGGATGACTGAGGTGATGAAGTAGGCACGACCGTTTTCCGAGAAACGACCTTGGCGCAGACGGTGGGAGTTGGGACGGACTGGCATGTGAGCTTCCTTGCATGTGCTCCTGGCTTTTTCAAAGGTTAGTGGTTGGCCGCCCCGCTCGGCGCTGCAACTGTTGAGCGAAATTTCTGAATCCGTCGGGCGATTTATCCGTGATCAAGCGAGGCGAGACATCACACAGCGGATCAAATGCCCCAGGGCTGAAACATGACGCTGCACCATCGCTGTGCAATACTTCGCGGCTTTTTCAGTGGCGACTTTTCCTACGTAATGCAGGTAATGCCTCTCCGCAGAACCCACTATTGCCGAGAGTTGTCGCTGAATGTTGTGACTTTTAGAGTGAAAAATCCTGCCCTGAGCTTTTTATACTGCACGCCCCGCTGATCTTTCAGGCCTGCCCTGCAAGACGCGTCTGCCCACGAAGCCGACGCGGTTTCCTGCCCAGCCAAGGCCTATCGGCCGATGCTTCGAAACCCGGTGGTCATATCCAATAACAAGACGAGGTTGTACCCCTATGCCAGTTGGCAATCCTCTGCCGCACGGCGACACCGCTTCGGGCGGTCCGCTCAAACGAGAACTCGGCGAACGGCATATCCGCCTGATGGCGCTCGGTGCCTGTATCGGCGTCGGCCTGTTTCTCGGCTCGGCCAAAGCCATCCAGATGGCCGGTCCGGCGATCATGCTTTCCTACATCCTTGGCGGTCTGGCGATCCTGGTGATCATGCGCGCCCTTGGCGAAATGGCCGTGCATAACCCGGTGGCCGGTTCGTTCAGCCGCTACGCGCAGGACTATCTCGGTCCGCTGGCAGGCTTTCTCACCGGTTGGAATTACTGGTTTCTGTGGCTGGTGACCTGCGTCGCGGAAATCACTGCGGTGGCGGTGTACATGGGTATCTGGTTCCCGGATGTGCCGCGTTGGATCTGGGCCCTGGCGGCGTTGATCAGCATGGGCTCGATCAACCTGATCGCGGTGAAAGCCTTCGGCGAGTTCGAATTCTGGTTCGCTCTGATCAAGATTGTCACCATCATTGCCATGGTCATCGGCGGCGTCGGCATCATCGCCTTCGGTTTCGGCAATGACGGCGTGGCGCTGGGCATTTCCAACTTGTGGGCGCACGGCGGTTTCATGCCCAACGGCGTGACCGGTGTGCTGATGTCGCTGCAGATGGTCATGTTCGCCTACCTCGGTGTCGAGATGATCGGCCTGACCGCCGGTGAAGCTAAGAACCCGCAAAAGACCATTCCTGACGCGATCGGCTCGGTGTTCTGGCGGATTCTGCTGTTCTACGTCGGTGCGCTGTTCGTGATTCTGTCGATCTACCCGTGGAACGAAATCGGCACCCAGGGCAGCCCGTTTGTGATGACCTTCGAGCGGCTGGGCATCAAGACCGCCGCCGGTATCATCAACTTCGTGGTGATTACGGCGGCGCTGTCGTCGTGCAACGGCGGCATCTTCAGCACCGGGCGCATGCTCTACAGCCTGGCGCAGAACGGCCAGGCCCCGGCCGGTTTCGCCAAGACCTCGAACAACGGCGTGCCACGCCGCGCGTTGTTGCTGTCGATTGCGGTGTTGCTGTTGGGTGTAGTGCTTAACTATCTGGTGCCGGAAAAAGTCTTCGTCTGGGTCACCTCGATTGCCACCTTCGGTGCGATCTGGACCTGGGTGATGATCCTTCTCGCCCAGCTGAAATTCCGCCAAGGCCTGAGCGCCAGCGAACGTGCCGGCCTCAAGTACAAGATGTGGCTGTACCCGGTCAGTTCGTACTTCGCCCTGGCGTTTCTGGTACTGGTGGTCGGCCTGATGGCGTACTTCCCCGACACCCGCGTGGCACTGTATGTCGGGCCGGCTTTTCTGGTGTTGCTGACGGTGTTGTTTTACGTGTTCAAGTTGCAGCCGACGCAAGTGTCGCAAGGTTCGGTGCGTTCGGTTTCTTGAACCGTAAGTGCGTAAACAACGAAGCCCTGATCGAGAGATCGGGGCTTTTGGTTTTATGGGCACGGCGATTAACGGTGAACGCATTGAAATCGCACGCGATGAGCAATTGACACGTGAGTACGACAAGATGACCGCTGGTCGGATAAAGCCCTCGACCTGTAATTTCTGACAGTAGACCGTTTTCAAGCTCCGGCCTAGCTTGGAGGTCCGTCCTCTGGAAACGGCTGGCAACCACCATGAAAGGATTCTCTGCAACTACCGTTATCGGACTGGCCGATGCGCTCATCCATTGGCAAATATTTTTCGTGCTTTGTCAGGCGGCCGCCCTGAGTCAGGCGGCCAGCAACTTTGCGGCGTTCTGCGTAGCTGCTGCGCTCTCTTTCTATCTGAACATGCTTTATATCTTTGAAAGGGAAACGCCGGTATTTCCCTATCTTGTGTTCATCGGCCTGATGGGCGGCGTGAGTTTTGGCGTGGGTGTCATTGGGGATGTCTGGCGCTTGTCGGGGCTTGTGACGGTCGCTTCGTTTTCGCTGGTGAATATTGTTTCAGGGTACTGCGTTTTCCGCTTTGTCCTTTTTCCAGGGCGACGGGCATGAACGTCTCTCCGCCTGACGTACTGCCGATGTCAGCGTCCTGCGCTGCTTCAATGCCCTTCGTGGTTGATCTGGACGGGACCCTCGTCAAATCTGATCTGCTGTTCGAATGTGTGATGTCCTTTGTCCGCAGCAAACCATTGCACTGCCTGAAACTCTTACCCTGGCTCTGGCATGGCAAGGCGTATCTGAAAGATCGACTGGCAATGGCGACGGACATCGATGTCGCGACTTTGCCCTATGATCCCGACGCGCTCCGGATGATTGAGGAACAGCGCAATGCCGGTCGGAAAGTTGTTCTGGCCACGGCCAGTCATCACACATTGGCGGTACGTATCGCCGAGCACCTGAAGCTCTTTGATGACGTTCTGGGTACGACCCTTGAGCAGAACCTTTCCGGAACGAACAAGCGTGATGTGCTGGTGACGTTATATGGGGAAAAAGGGTTCGATTACATCGGTAACTCGCTGGACGACTTGCCGATTTGGCGCTCGGCCAGACGTGCTTATATCGTCAACCCTTTAGCAGGCGTCGAACGCGCCACCCGGCACATGGATAATGTAGTTCAGGTGGTTCAATCTCGGGTTACGTATTTCAGAAGTTTGTACAAGGCCTTGCGCATTCATCAATGGATGAAGAATGTGCTGATTTTCGTTCCCCTTCTTGCGGCGCATCTAATGGCCAATCCGCTGCTGTTGGGGCGCGGCATGCTGGCCTTCATACTTTTCGGCTTGTGTGCATCGAGCGTCTATCTCCTGAATGACTTGCTCGACCTGAACGATGACCGCAAGCACCCGACCAAACGCAATCGACCCTTCGCCAGTGGCTCATTATCCATCCAGTCCGGTCTTGTGGTTTTTCCCGTGCTGTTGTCAGTTTCGTTCATCGGCGCCTGGTTGTGCCTGCCTCTCCCGTTCGTTGCCGTGCTCGCCTGTTATTACATTTTGACGCTGGTGTATTCGCTGGCGCTGAAGCGGTTGATGGCACTGGATGTGATCGCCTTGGCGCTGCTTTATACCTTGCGCATCATTGCCGGTGGCGCCGCGTTTGGCCTCGACCTGACGGGGTGGATGCTGGCTTTTTCCATGTTCATGTTCTTGAGCCTCGCGCTGGTCAAGCGCTATGCCGAACTGTTGCTGGCGCTGCACAGCGGCATCACCGGTAAGACCGGCGGCCGCGACTACTTCCCTGCCGACCTGGCAATGCTCTCCTCTTTGGGGGCCGCATCCGGTTATCTCGCCGTCCTGGTGTTGGCGCTTTACATCCATGACAGCGTGACTACCCAGCTGTACGCATCTCCCCGATGGCTCTGGTTTGCCTGCCCACTGATGCTGCTCTGGATCACCCGTATCTGGCTCCTGACGCATCGAGGCCGCATGAATGAGGATCCGGTGGTTTTCGCACTGCGTGATCGCTTGAGTCTGGTGATGGGAACGGCGTTCTGCCTGATTTTCTGGGTGGCGGCATGAGCCACTCGACTTGCCATCGCAGGCGCTATGGCGGGACCTGCGTCTTTTGACAGATTTTTGCTTCGAATGGAGTTCGAATATGAGTCAGCTGAACGTCGAAAATTTCTACCGCAACTCTCGCATCAATACCTCGGATATGAGGATTGCGATACTGGTTTTTTTTGTGCCGACGGGTTTGTTGTTGTTGTCGACGTTGGTGATGAACTCTGGGGTTATGATTTATACGCTGGATGACCCCTACATACATATGAAGATGGCCAGAAATATCTGGAATGGCCATTACGGAATAAATCTTCATGAATACTCTGCGCCGTCGTCAAGTATCATATGGCCCTTTCTACTGGCGCCTTTTTCATATCTAGGCAGCGTATTTTTTTATGTGCCGTTAGCGCTGAATGCAGTGTTTGCGTTTTTGACGTTTTTGTTGATATTCAATCTTCTAAAGAGTCTCGGTTGCAAATACGCAGCGTTGATCACGTTTGCCATATTTTGCTCATTTAATTTATATGGTCTTGTTTATAATGGCATGGAGCATAGCCTGCAGGTCGCTCTGACGGCTTTTATTGCTGCAAGTGTTGTTCGGCGGGAGTATTTGCAGGAAGAGAAAATAACGAACTTTACGTATTTCGCCATTTTTTTGTTGCCACTGGTGCGTTATGAGGGACTGGCCGTTTCGCTGCCGACGTTAATTTATCTATTGATCAATGTTGAACGTAAAAAGCCTTTGTTTTGCGCTATTGCAATACTGCTCGCCCTGGTCTCTTTCAGTTTTTTCCTGAACAGCCTGGGGCTGGGCTGGTTACCCTCTTCAGTGCTTGCCAAAAGCGATATCAATGATATGGCGTCATTGGGGCTGCATGTTTTAACGCAATACGGCCAATGGGGGTGGGTGGTCTACACGGTATTGATGGTTTGCGCGTTTTTCGCTGGGAATAAATCGGTGATATGGCTGCTGCTCAGCGTTACGTTACTTCATATGGTATTCGGCAAGTCGGGTTGGTACGGGCGATATGAAATTTACTGGCTGGTATTCGTCGCCATGTTGATCCTCGCAATCTGTAGCACGCAACTCGTCGGGAGGGGGATGGTGCTTGTATTCAGCTGCTTGCCCGTGGCGTTCACTGGGCTTGTCTACGTAACATTAAGCACTCCTTGGGCATCCGCAAATATCTATAATCAGCAATATATGATGTCAATGATTGTCGGTCGTTTGAATGAAGCCGTGGCGGTTAACGATCTGGGACTTGTTTCGTTGGCGACAGACAATTACATATTGGATCTCGCGGGTCTGGCTAGTTATGAGGCCTTACTGTTGAGACGTAAGCAAAAAGACTCGTTGTGGATCGGGGGGCTGATGAAGCGGCATAATGTCAAATACGCTTTTATTTATGAAGAGTGGTTCGCCGGGCGTCCTGCCAATTTCCTGAAAGTTGCTATTTTGAAATTGGCAGTTCCGAATATAACTTCAGCCGAGAGTTCTGTCTCTTTGTATGCAGTGGACTCGGCATCCGCTGACAAGTTGAAGGTTGTATTGGCTGAGTTTCGCAAAGCATATCCGAGTCGTCAATTTGAGCTCATCTATGTTCAGTAACCTAAAAATTATTCGTTGGATTTTTACCAAGGATAGGAGGTGACACCATTGTTACTTTCGTCATGGGGCAACTACCCCTTTGCAGCACAAACTGGTCATCCTTGCCAATGGCGAGCCGATATCAGACCGCAGTGGCAGCAGTTGATCGAATCACACGGGACAACTTTGCCGTTTGGCAATGGCCGCAGCTATGGCGATAGCTGCATGGCTGCAAGCGATCATGTGCTGCAATTGCGTCCTCTGAACCGCTTCATCGAAGCCGACTGGGAAAAGGGTGAGATCTGCGCTGAAGCCGGCGTGACACTGGGCGAGATTTTACAACTCGCCATTCCCCGTGGCTGGTTTTTGCCCGTCACGCCCGGTACGCGGCATGTAACGCTGGGTGGGGCGGTAGCCAATGACGTCCACGGGAAAAATCACCATCGCTGCGGCACGTTTGCTCATTCGCTGGTGTGTTTCGAACTGCACCGATCCGTGCAATCGCCGATGGTCTGTTCGCTGCGGGAAAATCCTCAGTGGTTTGCTGCGACCATCGGCGGGCTCGGCCTGACGGGCGTGATTACCTGGGTGCGCATTCGTCTGCGCAAGATCCAGTCGAGCCTGATCGACAGCACACGGGTGCGTTTTGACTGTCTGGATGATTTTTTTGCCCTGTCGGCCGACATGGATGCGCAGCATGAATACAGCGTCGCGTGGATTGATTGCCTGGCCAAGGGCAATGCGCTAGGGCGCGGATGCTTCACGGCTGGTGATCATTGCGTGGCGGGGCCCCTTGAGATCGCTGCACCACGTTCTCTGTCTGTCCCGATCCGCCCTCCGGTATCGCTGATCAATTCGCTCACCTTGAAACTGTTCAACGATCACTACTGGAAACGGCAGCCAACGAACGGACAACATCAAAAGGTTGGCTACAGCTCGTTCTTCTATCCGCTGGACCGTATCGAAAACTGGAATCGTATCTACGGACGCAGAGGTTTCCAGCAATTTCAGTGCGTATTGCCGGCCTCGGGTGCAGCCGTTGCACTGGCCGAATTACTCAAGTCGATTGCGCGCAGCGGCAGGGGCTCTTTCCTCGCGGTGCTCAAGCGTTGTGGCGACATTCCTTCGCCGGGATGGCTTTCCTTTCCTATGCCCGGTACTTCATTGGCGCTGGACTTTCCACACGACATAGATCTGCCGAAAAAACTTCTGCCGCGTCTCGACGCCATCGTGCGGGAAGCAGGCGGTCGTTTGTACCCAGCCAAGGACGCTCACATGAGCGGTAGCGATTTTCGCCAGGCCTATCCCGCCTGGGAGCAACTGGAAGCGATGCGCGATCCGACCCTGATGTCCCGTTTCTGGCAGCGAGTCACTCGATGAAAAAAATACTGATTGTGGGCGCCACCTCGGCGATTGCCTGTGCTTGCGCACGATTGTGGGCGGCTGATCGCAGCGAATTGTTCCTGGTTGGCAGGGATGCGCAAAAGCTTCAGCAAACCAGCATCGATCTGCAGGCTCGAGGTGCCAGAGCCGTGACCACGTACGTCATGGACGCCAGTGATATCGCCGCACATCCTGTCATGTACGAGAAATGCCTGGCGACGTTGCAGACGGTGGATATCTGTCTGATTGCCTATGGCTCGCTGCCAGATCAGTACGCGTGCGAACAACACGTTGAACAGGCTATGGAGCAGTTCGCCAATAACGGCAGTTCAATGATCGCGCTGTTGACGCTGTTGGCAAATCGCATGGTTGTCCAGCAGCACGGCACGCTGGCGGTCATTTCATCGGTTGCCGGGGATCGAGGACGACCTTCCAATTACCTGTACGGCGCGGCAAAGGCGGCGGTTTCCACGTTCTGCGAAGGCTTGCGGGTACGCTTGTTCAAAGCGGGTGTGCATGTGATCACGATAAAGCCTGGGTTAGTCGACACGCCCATGACGCGAGGGTTGGCGCTGCCCTCCGTGCTTGTAGCGCAACCGGATACGGTTGCCCGGCGAATAGTCAGAGGGATCAATCGACAGGTGGCGGTGCTGTATGTGCCCGGCTTTTGGGCGGTGATCATGTGGCTGATTCAGGTGATGCCGCAGCCGCTGTTCAAGAGGCTGAACCTGTGAATCAGACGCTGATGTTATCCGGGTGGCGTTACCGCGTTTTGATTGGCTCGGTGATCTGCTCCGCCCTCGCTTATCTCGCTGTTTCCCTGTGGGGTGGGTGGTCGGCGGTGAGCGCGGCGGTCAGTCGAGTAGGTTGGTGGCAGTGCGGGCAAATCGTCGGCGTGATTTTGCTTGGATACGGTCTGCGTTTTTTGCGTTGGCAGGGTTATCTGTCTGCCCTGGGTCACCGGTTGCCTTGGCGGCCGAGCTTGAACATCTACCTGGCCGGATTCGCCCTGACGACTACTCCCGGCAAGGCCGGGGAGGCGTTGCGCGGTGTTTTGCTCAAACGTTTGGAGGTGCCTTACGCACAGAGCTTTGCCGCGCTGTTCAGTGAGCGGCTTGCGGACCTGCTGGCGATGGTGGGCCTGGCATTGTTCGGTTTGAGCGCGCATCCGGAATGGTTGTCGATGGTCGTTGCCAGTCTCGTCCTCCTGGCATGCGGTGCATCGATGATGTTTTCGCCAAGCCTTGCCAGCGCGATTGATCGTCGCACTGAGCAACGGCACGACAGATTCTCGCGGTTGCTGGGGCATGCCGTTCAGGTATTGCGTCAGTCGCGCCGCTGTCATTCCCCTCGTCGCCTCATGGGCGCAACGCTATTGAGCCTGCTGGCCTGGGGGCTTGAAGCATTGGCGTTTTACTGGATTTTGCAGGCGATGGGCGCGGACGTGAGCCTGACGTTAGCGATCTTTATTTATGCGGTGGCCATGTTGGCGGGGGCGTTGAGTTTCATGCCGGGCGGCTTGGGCAGTGCCGAAGCAGTGATGCTAGCGCTGCTGGTTTCAGGCGGAGTCGGGTTGGCAGATGCGATCGCTGCAACGGTTTTGTTGCGGCTGGTGACGTTGTGGTTGGCGGTCGGGGTGGGGATGCTCGCACTTTTATGGAAGAGGTCGGTAGCCGGTTTTGCTCATGGCTGAGTAACTACTGAGGAGATGAAAATGGACATTGAGTCGCGAAAGTACAAGTTGGCAATGTACCTGTGTCTGACTGGCGCGATTGGATTTGGCCTGTATGTAAGGTTGCGCAACATCGATGCTACTGGCCTGTGGCTGGATGAGGCATTTAGTGTATCGGTAAGCGATCCGCAAAATGGATTCTTTGACGTTTATCGAACTACATTGAATGATGTTCATCCTCCCTTTTATCAGATTCTACTGTGGGCTTATTATCATGCTGTCGGATTTGGAGAGCACACCGGGCGGTATCTCTCTGCGGTAATCGGCGTGCTGTTGATTCCCGCTATATTCCTCCTCGGGCGCAAATTGTTTGATGACCAAGTAGGGCTTATCGTTGCGTGGTTGGCATCGGTCAACAGTTTTTTGGTTCAGTATTCGCAAGAGACTCGCTCTTATGCGCTTTTGACGTTGCTGACCGTTTTGTCTTTTGTGGTCTTTTTGCGTTGCTTGAGTCGAGGCAGGGGGCAGGATTTTTTTTGCTACTGGCTGATTTCCGCTGCACTGATAAATACTCATTACTTCGGCTATCTGCCGGTCTTTGCTCAGGTGCTTGTGTTGCTTCGCATGATCTTGCGCAGTGAGGTCCAGAGCCAAGTTATATACAAGTTCGCTTGCGCTGGATTTTTCGCCGCGTTAACCGTGGTTCCTGCTTTATCGTACGCTGAGAGTAGCTTTTCGCGGGAGTTCTGGATTCAACCGCCTGAGGATGTGTTTTTTTTCAAGGTTTTCCTGTCGTATTTTGGAGATTCGTTTTTAGCTGCTTTGTGTGCAGTAATCTTGATTGCTGGGCTGGTTTCGATAGCTGGAAATCCTGCAGGCGCAAGTACTTACAGGCTGATTATGTTCTGGGGGGTAGTAGGAGTTGTGGTGCCCTATGTCTGTTCTGTTTATCTACGGCCGGTGGCAACTATACGCAATTTTGTTTTTCTTCTGCCTGCGGTATTGCTGGTGGCTGCGCACGCGGTTGGCAATATAAGAGATGTGACAGTAAAAATGTTAATGCTGGTGGTTTTAATGACATTTTCTGCTACGCCTTTATTCAAGGATGTCAGTTATCTAAAGGATCCTGAAAATCCCTACTCCCGCGAAACGCACATGAGAGATATCGTCATCTCTGTAATGGGTAAGTCAAAGGTGTTGCCAATTTATTCGCTTGATGCGGTTCAGTTTGGCGTCTATTTCAAATTGCTGGAGTCTCCGCTGCTTGTGAATAATTTAGAGAAGCTGAAAGCTGATTTGTCGTTGCCCGGTCGCCCAAAAGATTTTTATGTTCTGGAAACGAACTATGGTGCTGGCTTTGCTCAGGAAGTCGAACTTTTGCAAAGGTACGAAGCAAAAATTATCGATAAGGAAGAAATAGGTCATGTGCGTTTATTCAAGATACGTACGTTTGCACCATGATCGGTAAAGGTGTGCATTCCGAATGGAAATGCACACCTTTCAGCCGTTACGCAGCGACGACTTCTGCCGGCTCAAAACTGTCCGCCCGCGCCATCTGCCACATCCGCGAATAGAACTCGCCATTCACTTCACCGGTGAGCAATTCCCCCGGTTTCAAAAACACGTGCAACTGCGAGAACAGTTTGATCTCGGTCGCCGACATGCGTCGTACCAGATGCTTGGCCGATAGTTGCGATGGATGATCAAGCCCGGCGGCAGCGAGCATCTCCGCCAGCGCTTTGAGCGTGCTGCGATGGAAGTTGTAGACGCGCTGGGCCTTGTCCGGCACCACCAGAGCGCGTTGGCGCAGGGCGTCCTGAGTGGCGACGCCGGTCGGGCATTTGTTGGTGTGGCACGACTGTGACTGGATGCAGCCGATGGCGAACATGAAGCCGCGCGCCGAGTTGGCCCAGTCAGCGCCGATGGCCAGCACGCTGGCGATGTCGAAGGCGCTGACGATCTTGCCGCTGGCGCCGAGTTTGATCTTGTCGCGCAGGTTGAGGCCGACCAGCGTGTTGTGCACGAACAGCAGGCCTTCGCGCATCGGCACGCCGATGTGGTCGGTGAACTCGACAGGCGCTGCGCCAGTGCCGCCTTCCTTGCCATCGACGACGATGAAGTCCGGAAGAATGCCGGTTTCCAGCATGGCCTTGGCAATGCCCATGAATTCCCACGGATGGCCGAGGCAGAACTTGAAGCCCACCGGTTTGCCGCCGGACAGCTCACGCAGTTGCTGGATGAACTGCATCATCTCGACCGGCGTGGAAAACGCACTGTGGCGCGACGGCGAGACGCAGTCCTCGCCCATCAGGATGCCGCGTGTTTCCGCAATCTCCCTGGTGACCTTGTGCTTGGGCAAGATCCCGCCATGGCCGGGTTTGGCGCCTTGGCTCATCTTGATTTCAATCATGCGCACTTGCGGATTCTGTGCCTGTACGGCGAAGCGCTCCGGGTCGAAACGGCCGTCGCTGGTGCGGCAGCCGAAGTAGCCGCTGCCCAGCTCCCAGGTCAGATCGCCGCCGTGTTCGCGGTGATACGGGCTGATGCTGCCTTCACCGGTGTCGTGGGCAAAGTTGCCGAGTTTCGCGCCCTGGTTCAGCGCGCGAATGGCGTTGGCGCTGAGCGAGCCGAAGCTCATCGCCGAGATATTGAAGATCGACGCTGAATACGGCTGCGTGCACTGCGGCCCGCCGACAGTGACGCGAAAACCATTCGGGTCGCTCAACGGCGCCGGGCGCATCGAGTGGCCGATGAATTCGAAGCCGGACTGGTAGACGTCGATCAGCGTGCCGAACGGTTTGTCGGCAGTTTCGTTTTTCGCTCGCGAGTACACCAGCGAACGCTGGGCGCGGGAGAAGGGCAGGGCGTCGCTGTCGGATTCGAGCAGGTACTGGCGAATCTCCGGGCGGATACCTTCGACCAGATAACGGATGTTGCCCAGAATCGGATAATTGCGGCGCACTGCATGGCGCGTCTGCAACAGGTCGAACACGCCGAGCAGGCTCAGCACCGCGGTGACGGCGGTGATCGGCCACAGCCAGTCATGTTCGAGAAAGGGCAGGCTGGCGAGGGTGAAAATCACGCAGACGGCAAAGAAGGCGTAGCGGCTCAGCAGCGACAGGCTCATACGGTTTCCTTGGTTCGGACTCAATTTTGTGCAACGGCACGCATTTCTGTGGGAGCGAGCAGGCTCGCTCCCACAAAAAGCGTTAGTCACATTGTTTCAGGCGTTCTGCGCCTGCAGAAAAATCGAAAACAGCTCGGACTGGGATTTGATCCCCAGCTTGCTGTACATGTGTTTCTTATGGACTTTCACGGTTTCCACGGAGATTTCCAGCTTGCGGGCGATTTCCTTACTGGAACAACCGCTGAGCATCAAACGCCCGACGTCCAGTTCCCGCGCGGTCAGTTGGGCGCCCTTGAGCTGTT
Organism: Pseudomonas sp. Sample_20; assembly: GCF_004307585.1. Taxonomy (NCBI): domain Bacteria; kingdom Pseudomonadati; phylum Pseudomonadota; class Gammaproteobacteria; order Pseudomonadales; family Pseudomonadaceae; genus Pseudomonas; species Pseudomonas sp. Sample_20. The sequence goes on from NZ_RCOA01000030.1 coordinate 33,087, forward strand.
GCACCGATGCTTCCAGTTGCACCCGCCAGTCTGCCTGCGCAGGTGCGGCGGCGAGGGCCACGGTTTCGTTGATTTCGTACGGCAGGCGCTGGCGCAACAGGCCCAGCACCCATGGTTGAATCAAAGACAGCAAAGCGATCTGTTCGCCAGTGAAACGTTTTTCACTGCCCAGCGACAGGCACAGCGTGCGCTCGCCTTCGAGCTGGCAATTGAACTGGATTTCGTCGGCCACCACATTCAGACGAAAGTATCGCTGGTAGTACTCGGTCAGCTCGAAATGCTCCGGCGCGACTTCCGAGAGGCGATACAGGCCGGTGCGCGACTGCTCGCGGCAGGCGATGTAGAACGGATCGAGCAAATACAAACCGCGCAGGTAATCCTGGAACAACGGGTCCGGGCTGCCGTCCTCGCCGGGGCATTCGGCGAAGACTTGCGGATGCTGATCGGCACTGAACAGCAGCACCACCCAGCTATCGAACGCCACGTACTGCTCAAGCAGACGCACCAGTTGCGCCCAGAAATTCGGCTTGTCGAGCGCGTCGATCAGTTGCCCGACGGCGCGGTGCCAAGTGATGTCATTCAACGAAAGTGTCATCGATCTACCCCTATCGGGTTACCCCGGCCGCGTGATTCCCTGGCCGGTTGCTTGCTGCGCATACTGGCCCACAGACAGGCACCGGGCAATCTTTCCGGGCCGGGCCACATAACAAGGGATAACCATGAAAGTCGAACTCGCCCAACTGGCGGGCCGTGACAACGACACGGCTTACAACCTGCAACGCGCACTGGCGGCGATTGCTGCCTGCGCGGCCGACACGCAGATGATCGTGTTCCCGGAAACCCACCTGATGGGCTTCCCCAACGCCGAAACCGTGGCGCAGATCGCCGAACCGCTCGACGGCCCGACCGTCAGCGCCGTGCTTGCGGCGGCGCGTGAGCGCAACATCGCCGTGGTGGTCGGCATGGCCGAGAACGACAACGGCCGCTTCTACAACACCACGCTGCTGATCACCCCCGAAGGCATCGCCCTGAAATACCGCAAGACCCATCTGTGGGCTTCGGATCGCGGCGTGTTCGAAGCCGGCGACCGTTACGCCACCTGCGTGTGGAACGGTGCGCGCGTGGGCCTGTTGATCTGCTACGACATCGAGTTCCCGGAAACCGCCCGCGCCCTGGCGCAACTGGGTGCGGAATTGCTCATCGTCACCAACGGCAACATGGACCCGTACGGCCCGACCCACCGCACCGCGATCATGGCCCGCGCCCAGGAAAACCAGGCGTTTGCGCTGATGGTCAATCGCGTTGATGCAGGGGATGACGGTCTGGTGTTTGCCGGCGGCAGCGCGCTGGTCGATCCGCTGGGGACGCTGCTGTTCGAGGCCGGGCGCGAAGAAGGGCGGTTCAGGGTCGAGCTGGATTTCACGCAACTGGAGATTGCGCGCAAGGATTACCGCTATCTGGATGATCAGCGTTTGAAGTTACCGGGAGAGGTGGTGGAGCAGGCTTGCGGTGTTCGCGAGCTATTGATTCCACACCCATAACCGCTGCCCTCACCCTAGCCCTCTCCCGGAGGGAGAGGGGACTGACCGCGGTGTAGTTTCGAGATACATCGACCTGAGATACCGAGTCGAACTCAGATATTGAAGTCCACATAGATCGGCTCCCTTTCCCCCTCGCCCCCTTTGGGGGAGAGGGCTGGGGTGAGGGGGTAACGATCTTCAGTCGAACAAAAATAATCAGCCACACCCGAAATTTTTGCCGAACCCGGCTCTGCCATAAATCCAATAACATTCGGAGTAAGTCGCCCATGGCTCGTTTGCAACGCACCCTTTCGCTAGGGTCGGTGGTGCTGTTCGGCATCGCCTACATGACGCCGATCATTGTCCTCGGCACTTTCGGGATCCTCGCCCAGTCCACCGCCGGCATGGTGCCGGCCGCCTACCTGGCCGCGCTGGTGGCAATGTTCTTCACCGCCATGAGTTACGGACGCATGGCCGCCGCTTTCCCGGTCGCCGGCTCGGCTTACAGCTACGTGCGCAAGGCGATCAGTCCGAAACTCGGTTTCATTGCCGGCTGGGCGGTGTTGCTCGATTACCTGTTCCTGCCGATGGCGATCTGGCTGATCGGCGCCGCTTATCTGGCTTCGGCATTTCCGTCGATCCCGCAATGGATCTGGGTGCTGGCGTTCATCGGCATCACCAGTGCGATCAACATCGTCGGGCTGAAACTGGCCAACGGCATCAATGCCTTGCTGATGCTGGTGCAGTTCCTCGTGTTGATCGCCTTCGTTGCGCTGTGCGTGCACTACATCGGCGGCGACGCGAGCACGCCGCTGTGGTCGATCAAACCGTTCTTCAACGGCGACATGCAGATGCCGCTGATCATGAGCGGCGCCGCGATTGCCTGCTATTCATTCCTTGGCTTTGACGCAGTCAGCACCCTGACCGAAGAGACCCGCGATCCACGCCGCACCATACCCCGGGCGATCATGCTGATCACGTTGATTGGCGGCCTGATCTTCGTTGGCGTTTCGTACTTCGTGCAGATCGCTCATCCATCGTTCCAGTTCGACAGCATCGACTCGGCAGCCTATGAAATTGCGCGCAACATCGGTGGCGACCTGTTCGTGTCGATCTTCCTGATCGGCCTGATCGTCGGCCAGTTCGCCTCGGGGCTGTCGGCCCAGGCCAGTGGTTCGCGACTGCTGTTCGCCATGGGCCGCGACGGCGTCTTGCCGAAGTCATTTTTCGGCACCTTGCATGCGCGCTTCGGCACACCGGTCAACAGCATTCTGTTGTGCGCGGCGGTGGCGTTGCTGGCGCTGAAACTCGATGTGACCACCTCGACCTCGTTCATCAACTTCGGCGCGTTCCTGGCGTTCAGCCTGGTCAACCTGTCGGTGATCTTCCATTACTGGATCGGCGGCGAGAAAAAAGGCCCGCGCGAGTTGCTGCTGTTTCTGCTCTGCCCGCTGATCGGTCTGGTCGCCGACCTGTGGCTGATGGTCAGCCTTGATCATCTGGCGGTGTGGCTGGGGCTGAGCTGGCTGGCGATTGGTGTGGTGTATCTCGCCGTGCTGACGGGTGGTTTCCGCCGTCAGCCGCCGGAACTGGATTTTCAGGAAGCGACCTGAGCTTCGTGGCTTGGCTTCCCTCTGACGGGCATGGGATCCTTGGCGCTTTTGCGCCAGGGAATTACTTTATGTCGACCATTCATATCGCCGCAGCCCTGTTGCTCAACGCGCAAGGCCAGACCCTGCTGGTGCGCAAGCGCGGCACCACGGCTTTCATGCAACCGGGCGGCAAGATCGAAGCCAACGAGTTGCCAGTGCACGCATTGGCCCGTGAGCTGGAAGAAGAACTCGGGCTGCAGATCGACCCGGCGCAGGCGATTTTCCTCAACAGTTTTTCCGCCCCCGCCGCCAACGAGCCGGGCTTCATTGTCCATGCGGAAATCTTTCAACTGACCATCGATAGCGACGTCTGCCCGGCGGCGGAAATCGAAGAGGTGATCTGGGTCGATCCGGCCACTGATCCGGCGCTCGAGCTGGCGCCATTGACACGCGAGCACATCCTGCCGTTTTATCGCCGTTCACTGATTGCACTCGCCTGATCATTCCCGCAAAGGACGTTGCCATGATCCCGTTGCAAGACCTGCTGATCTTCGCCGCCGCCGCATTGCTGATGGTGCTGACGCCGGGGCCGAACATGATCTATCTGATCTCGCGGTCGATCTGTCAAGGGCGCCGCGCCGGAGTGACTTCGTTACTTGGCGTGGTCGGCGGGTTCTTCGTGCATATGTTCGCCGCGGCGGCGGGTTTGACGGCGGTGTTTCTCGCCGTGCCGATGGCTTATGAAGTGTTGAAATGGGCCGGTGCGCTGTACCTGCTGTGGCTGGCCTGGCAAGCGGTGAAACCCGGCGCGCGTTCGCCGTTCGAAGCGCAGCAAATGCCGCCCGACTCGTCGCGCAAATTGATCACCATGGGTTTTCTCACCAGCGCACTGAACCCGAAAATCGCCGTGTTCTATCTGTCGGTGTTTCCGCAATTCATCAGCCCTGAGCACGGCTCGGTGTTCACCCAAAGCATCGTCCTCGGCCTCACGCAGATCAGCGTCAGCTTCAGCGTCAATCTGTTGATCGCGCTGTTCGCCGCAGGCATCGCCTCGTGGTTTGTGCGCAACCCGACGTGGCTGGCGATGCAGCGTTATTTCATGGGCTTGGTGCTCGGCGGCCTCGCCGTAAAACTGATGCTCGAACAACGCCGGACCGCCTGACATGTGGATCGAACGGCTGGACGCCAGTCACGCCCTGGCCTACCGCGAACTGATGCTTGAAGCCTATGACCGGCATCCGCAGGCCTTCACTTCCAGCGTGCGCGAACGCGCAGTGATGCCGTTGAGTTGGTGGGAAGGGCGCCTGACCAGCAAGCTCGATGTGGTGCTGGGGGCATTCGATGCCGGGACGTTGGCCGGGATTGTCGGCCTGGCGTTCGAACCGCGCGAGAAGGCGCGCCACAAGGCCACGCTGTTCGGCATGTATGTCTCGGCGGATTTTCGTCGCCGGGGTCTGGGCTTTGTTCTGGTGCAGGCGGCATTGGCCGAAGCGCAAAAGCATCCGGCGCTGAAACTGCTGCAGCTCACTGTCACCGCCGGCAATGACGCGGCTTTTCAGTTGTACCAGCGTTGCGGCTTCATTCAGTACGGCCTCGAACCACTCGCCGTGCGGGTGGGCGAAGACTACTTCGACAAGATCCACATGTGGCGCCAGCTCTGACCCAGCGATAATTTCCGCCTACTGATCGTTCCCACGCTCTGCGTGGGAATGCAGCCCGGGACGCTCTGCGTCCCATCCAAAGCCGAACGCAGAGCGTCCGTTGAGGCATTCCCACGCAGAGCGTGGGAACGATCATCTCCTGCACAGCAGATCAGCGTACGGCACTAACCCCATCCAGGGTCGAAAACGAAGTGTCCTTGGCGGTCAGCAGGAAGTCGCGCATATACGGCGCGTCGAGCATGTCGGTGCGAATCGCCGCGTACAGCGTCGCGAACAAGCCCTTTTCACCCAACCGTTTGCCCTTCACATAGCCGCGCGAGCTGTATTCATGCAGTGCCCAGTGCGGCATGCCGCAGACGCCACGGCCGCTGGCGACCAGTTGCATCATCATCACCGTCAGCTCGGAAGTGCGCACCTGCGCCGGTTCGATGTCGGCCGGTTCGAGGAAGCGGGTGAAGATGTCCAGGCGATCGCGCTCGACCGGGTAGGTGATCAGCGTTTCCGTCAACAAGTCTTCAGGAACGATGTACGGCTTGCTCGCCAGCGGATGCTGGTTGGCCACCGCGAGCATGGCTTCGTAGGTGAACAGCGGCACGTAAGTGATGCCGGCAATTTCCAGCGGATCGGAGGTCACCACCAGATCCAGATCGCCACGGGCCAGTGCCGGCAGCGGCGCGAAAGCGAAACCCGAAGCCAGGTCCAGCTCGACTTCCGGCCAGGCATCGCGGAACTGGTCGATGGTCGGCATCAGCCACTGGAAGCAGCTGTGGCATTCGATCGCCATGTGCAGACGCCCGGCGGTGCCACCGGCCAGCCGACCAATGTCCCGTTCCGCAGCACGCAACAGCGGCAGAGTGGCGTCGGCCAGTTGCAGCAGGCGCAGACCGGCGCTGGTGAAGCGCACCGGTTTGGTCTTGCGCACGAACAACTGCATGCCCATGCGCTCTTCCAGCTCTTTGAACTGGTGCGACAAGGCTGACTGCGTCAGATGCAGGCGGTCAGCGGCATCGACAAGGCTGTCGGCTTCGCGCAGGGCGTGCAGGGTTTTCAGATGTCGGATTTCAAGCACCGGCGGGCTCCATGAAGAAAACTTGTGACGAATGCGTGGAAGGTGAGTCTGTCTCATGAAGCACGCTTTGTCGATCTGCCGGCCAGGATCCAGCGATGCAATCAACAGCCGACCGCTCGGCACTCTTCATCAAACTGTCATGCAACTGTGGCAGCGCGCTCGCACGAACTTCATCAGACTCGCGCTCTACTGGGGTGCTGCGTTTTGGTGTTTTTCATGTTCAAGAGATTTCTTTCAGTCGCGGCCGCGTTGGCCGCGCTTTTGTTCGGGGCCGGCTCGTTGGCAGCCGCGCGCTGTGATGTCAACGTGCCGACCGAGCACGCCGAGCTGGCGCAGGTCAGTCTTGCCTATCAAAGTATCGGTCGTGCATCGGACCCGGCGCTGTTGCTGGTCATGGGCCTGGGTGGGCAGTTGATCCACTGGCCGGACGAAGTCGTTGTCGCTTTGTGCCAGCAGGGTTTCCGCGTGATCCGCTATGACAACCGCGACGTCGGATTGTCGACCTGGCGGCAGGCACCGATCGAGGCCAATCTGACCTTCGAAGTGCTGCGTTACAAGCTCGGTTTACCGGTGTCGGCACCGTACAGCCTGACTGACATGGCCGACGATGCGCTGGGCTTGATGACGGCGCTGAAGGTTGAGCAATTCCACGTGCTCGGCGCGAGCATGGGCGGAATGATCGCCCAGCACATGGCGGCGATGGCGCCGAAGCGGGTGGAAAGCCTGACGCTGATCATGACCACTTCCGGCGCTGAAGGCCTGCCGGCGCCGAGTGCGGCGCTGGTGCAGTTGCTCTCGCGGCGGGGCGCGCCGAACCGCGAAGTGGCGCTGGAGCAACAGGCCGATCTGCTCGCGGCACTCGGTAGCCCGGCGGTGACGGATGATCGTCAGGCCTTGCTGCAACAGGCGGCGGCGTCCTACGACCGCGCGTTCAACCCCGAAGGCGTCAAACGGCAAATCATGGCAATTCTTGCCGAACCCAGTCGCGTGGCTTTGCTCAATCAACTGCGCGTGCCGACCCTGGTGGTGCATGGCACTGCCGATCCGCTGCTGCCGGTGATGCACGGCGTGCATCTGGCGGCGCACATCCAGGGCAGTCAGTTGAAACTGATTCCGGGACTGGCGCATCGCTTTCAGGAGGCGTTCAAGGAACCGTTGCTGGCGGCGGTGCTGCCGTATCTGCAGGCGCATCGCGAGGATACTTCGCATTGGGCGCAGGTCGATCCGGCGGCGCCGAACAATCTGCTGTAACAGTGCCAGCATCCTGTCGCCAAAAAAATATCAATGTGCCACTATTGTTTGCCGCGTTGTTGCCGATAAGGCGCAGGAACGTTTTCAGACATAGGGACTTGATCCATGATTTTTCGCGCTACACGTCAATGGGCCGCGCTGGCTCTGCTCGCCGTACTGACTCTCACCGGCTGCGCCCATGTGCAACCGCCCGTGGCCCTGGACAAACAGTTCTGGGATGCCAAAGAGCCGACCATCGGTGTGGCCATTACCGTCGTACCGTCGCCGGTGCTGGCGCTGACCGGCAATCAGGGCATCCTCGATTACGCCATCAATGCCGGCGTCAACAGCAAGCTCAGCGCCAATGTCGAGACCTGGCAGGTGCGCGATCTGGAAACCCTGCCCGACGCCATCGTCGCCAAGCTGCAAGCCAAGGGCTACAAGGCCAAGCGCATTGATGAAAAGGTCGATCTGAAGACCTTCAAGGAAGTCGATTTCCGCGAGGGCTACATGACCAAAGACCTGTCGCCGATGAAAGCTGCCCACGGCATCGACCGTCTGCTGCTGGTGTCGATCTATGCCACCGGTGCCACCCGCAGCTACTACAGCATCGTGCCCACCAGCGTGCCGATGGCCCAGGTCGGCGGCCAGGGCATGGTGATCGATCTGTCGGACAACAAACTCTTGTGGTACCAGCCATTCGCCGCTGTGCAAGCCGCGCAAGGCGAGTGGGACGAGCCGTCTTACACCAACCTGTCCAACGCGTTTTATCAGGCGATGGATAACAGCCGTCAGCAAATGATCGCCCCGTTCGCGCAATGAAACGTCTGGCGCTGACCCTCGCGGTGATCTCGCTGCTGGTGTTGCCTGGCTGTGCGCAGAAACCGGCACCCGAGGCCGGTTTCAAGGATCAGGCCGCCATGAGCTATGTGCAGGCACACGGGCTGAAGGTCGACGTGCAACTGCCGGCGGAGTTTGTCGGCGCCAGCACGGTGATCGACAGCAAGGCGGCAGTGAACGCGGCCAATTCCAGCTACACACTGGTGTCGAGCTCCGGCGCGGGCGCTGGGCTGGCGGGGATTCTGGTGGCCAGCCTGATCAACACGCAAATGGGGTCCGGTACCTTACAGCGCGATGCCGAAAAAGCCGCGCTGAACGAATCGCGGCCGCTGGCCGACCTGCTTGTTGGCGTGCCGTTGCAGGAGCGCTTGCAACAGCGCTTCCAGGCGGCGTCGCAAGTGTCCGGATTCAAGCAGGGGACAGGTGCGGTGACGGCACGCTTGCTGATCGAACCGAAGCTGATGCTGACGCCCGATCGCGGCAGTTTCGTGCTGGTCAATCAGGTGCAATTGCAGGATATCGCCGGCTCGGCGCTGTACCGCATGCGCATCGAAGTGGCCAGTCAGCCGATCCGTCGTTGCGGCAAGCAATGCATCGATGACGGCGCCCTTGACCTGGCCAAGGTCACCGCCGTGCTGGATGAATGCATTGACGAATCCATGCGCGTGTTGAGCGCCGATCTGATGCAACCGACGCCACCGCCGGCCGCGCAGGAAACCCTGCGTTACGTGCTCGACGGCCAGCGCGTGGTCGAGCGCGGTTATCAACTGGCGCAGAACGGCAACTACTGGCGCTACCGCAATCTCTACGGTGCGGTGAAGTCAGTGCCGGTGCCGTTCGAGGATGCCTTGTCGTCCGCGCAACTGGCCCGAGTCTACGGTCGCTAGAGGCAGATGCGCGTGGGTTCAAGCATGCAGCCTGACCCACACGCTGACCAGCACCGTCGCCGCTATCAACCAGGCCACCGCCGCCACCGCCAGTGACGCTTCCAGGCGCATGCGGTCAACCATCACGTACAACGTCGCCAGATAGACGAAGTAGGGAATGATCGACCACATGCCGAACACGATTGTGGTCTTCAGATCGTCGACCGAACGGCCCTTGCCGACGATGTAATGCGCGATCAGGGCAAAGGTCGGGAACAGCGGCACCAGGCCGGCGATGTAATAGTTCCTGGTCTTGGACAGTGCCGCGAGGATCAGCACCACTGCGGCGCCGATGGCGGCTTTGAGAATCAGATCCATCAGTGGCTCAGCCCGTACTTTTTGACTTTGTCGAACAGCGTGGTCTTGGCCATGCCCAGTTCCTGGCTGGCCTGGGTCAGGTTGCCGCCGCTGCGTTGCAAGGCGTCGACCAGCAGATTGCGCTCGAACGCTTCCACCGCTTCGGCAAACGCCAGGCCCTGGCCGGCGCTGGCCCCGGATTTCTTGAAAGCCGGCAGGCCGAGGGCGAAGCGTTCGGCGACGTTGCGCAGTTCGCGCACATTGCCCGGCCAATCATGGCTCATCAGGTTCGACAGGGTCTGGTTGTCCAGTTCCGGCAGTGCGCGATCAAAGCGCAGCGCCGACTGCTGGGTGAAGTGTTCGAACAGTTGCAGGATGTCTTCACGGCGTTCGCGCAGCGGCGGCAATTCCAAGGTCACGACGTTGAGGCGGTAGTACAAGTCGCTGCGAAATTCCCCGGCCTTGCTCGACTCATCAAGGTCGGATTTGGTCGCCGCAATCACCCGGCAATCCACTGCCACGCTCTGGTTCGAGCCGAGACGTTCGAGGGTGCGTTCCTGCAATACGCGCAGCAACTTGATCTGCAACGGCAGCGGCATGCTTTCCACTTCATCGAGGAACAGCGTGCCGCCGTCGGCGTGCTCGATCTTGCCGATGCGGCGTTTGCCGGCGCCGGTGAAGGCGTTGGCTTCGTGGCCGAAGATCTCGCTTTCAAAAAGGTTTTCCGGCAGGCCGCCGCAGTTCAGCGCGACGAACTGTTTGCTGTGGCGCCGACTGAAATCGTGCAGGCAACGGGCGACCAGCTCCTTGCCGGTGCCGGTCTCGCCTTCGATCAAGACGTTGGCCGAAGTGTCGGCGACGTTTGCGATCAGTTCGCGCAGATTCTGCATCGCTGGTGAACGGCCGATGATCCGCCCTTCAAGGGAGTCGCGTTCAGCCAGTTGCCGACGCAACGAGGAAACCTCGCGGGCGAGGCTGCGTTGCTCCAGCGCCCGTCGCGCGACATCGACCAGGCGCTCCGGCGAGAACGGTTTTTCCATGAAGTCGTAGGCGCCTTTCTGCATCGCGCCGACGGCCATGGAAATGTCGCCGTGGCCGGTGATCAGCACCACCGGCAGGCTGCGGTCACGTTGCTTGAGACGGGTGAGCAATTCCAGGCCATCGATGCCCGGCAGGCGGATGTCGCTGATGACGATGCCGGCAAAGTTGTCGCCGACCTGCGCCAGTGCTTCTTCGGCACTGCCGACGCCGATGCACGGAATGTCTTCGAGGGTCAGCGCCTGTTGGCAGCCGAGCAGCACATGGGGGTCGTCTTCGACAATCAACACACTGAGTTCGTGGTTCATATTGGCTCGGCAGGAGTAGGGCTTACCAACGGTAAACTGAGGACGAAAGTGGTGCCACCGCCGGCCGGGTGTTCGACACCCAGGTGCCCGCCGGTAGCGGCGGCGAGGCTGGCGGACAGGGTCAGGCCCAGTCCCAGGCCTTGCTCGCCGGGCTTGGTGGTGAAGAACGGTTCGAACAGATGCTTGCGCGCTTCGGCGTCGATGCCGTGGCCATTGTCGCGCACCCGCAAGCGATACTTGCCGTTGAATTCTTCACCCTCCAGCCACAGCTGCGGCTGCGGTTGCGCGTGCATGGCGTCGAGGGCGTTGCCGATCAGGTTGACGAGGATCTGTTCGAGGCGGGTCTGATCGATCAGCAATTGCACATCGGCAAACTGCCGGTGAATCTGCAGCGCGGTGTTTTCCACGCGCGCGCCGAGCACTTGCAAGGCGGCGTCGACGGCTTTGCCGAGACTGGCCTGACCCTTGTTGTCGCCGCGCCGGGCGAACGAACGCAGGCTGGCGGTGATCCGGCCCATGCGGTCGATCAGGTCGTTGATGGTCTTGAGGTTGGTGCTGGCGACGTCGAGCTGGCCGCGCTCGAGAAAGCGCACGGTGTTGCCCGACAGCGTGCGCATGGCCGCCAGCGGCTGGTTCAATTCATGGGCGATGCTGGTCGACATCTGGCCGATGGCCGCGAGTTTGCCGGCCTGCACCAGTTCATCCTGGGCGCGGCGCAACGTCTCTTCGGCCTGGCGGCGCTCGCGGATCTGACTCTTCAGGCGTTCGTTGCTGGCGCGCAGATCGGCGGTGCGTTCGGTAATCCGACGTTCGAGTTGGCTGTTGGCTTCCTGCAACGCTTCGCGGGCGGCGAGGCGGGTGGCGAGGACTTTGCGCCGCTCGTTCCAGGCAATCAGCAGAAAAGCGAACAGGGCAAACGCCACCGCCACCAGAATGCCTTGGTTGATCGCTTCGCGGCGCAGGTCCTGCAACGGCGTGAGCAGGGTGAAATTCCACGGCGTGTCGCTCAGCAGTCGGGTTTGCGCCAGATAACTGATGTCGTCTTCGTCGGGCTGTAATTCGCTGTTGGCCGGGAAGGTCAGTTTCTCCACGCCTTCGGCCAGTGTCTCGCGGGCCAGCGGTTGCAGTTCGTTGAGTGGAAACCAGTAATACTGCAGGCTGCGGGCGAGTTTTTCCTTGACCTCGTCGCTGAGCGGGATCACCGATTTCAGCCGTCGCGCCGGATCGCTGGAGAGAATGATGATGCCGTTCTCATCGCTGACGAACGCTTCCAGACGCGCCCGTTGCCAGCGCTCTTCCATGGCTTCCAGACGCACCTTGACCACCGCGACACCGATGATCTTGCCGTGCTCTTCGAGGCCGTGGGCGAGGTAGTAACCGGGTTCGCCATTGGTGCTGCCGATGCCATAGAAGCGCCCGGGCTGGCCGCGCACGGCATCCTTGAAATAGGCGCGGAAGGACAGGTCTTCACCCAGGTAACTGTCGACATCGCGCCAGTTGCTGGTGGCCATGACCCGGCCGGTGGTGTCCATGACGTAGATGGCCCGGCTGCGGCTGCGGCGGTTCAGGCCTTCGAGGTAATCGTTGACCGTCTGCCGGTGCTCCGGGGTCGGGTCGGCCAGCAACTGCGGCACACTGGTTTCGAGTTCCAGCAGACTGGGCAGGTAGGTGTATTTGCTGATCTCGCTTTCGACCGCGCGGGCGTGCAGTTCCAGCTGACGCTGACCGTTCTCGCCGAGGCTGCGGATGCCGAAGTGTTCACTGGTCCAGAAGCCGATGAAACCCAGTCCGACCATCAGGGCGATGATCAGCGGCGGCAGGAACAGATGACGGATCAGACGGGGCTTCACGGCAAGTGATGGCTCTGCAGCGCGATAAAGAGTGGGGTCGCATTTCATCACAGATGCCTTGGGTCAACCACAACACTTGTTTGTGCCTGTGGCGAGGGGATTTATCCCCGTTGGGCCGCGAAGCGGCCCCAAAACGATCACTGCGGTTTAACTGAAAGACCGCATGCACAGGTTTTACGACTGCTGCGCAGCCGGACGGGGATAAATCCCCTCGCCACAGGGGATCTCATTGTCAGGCTGCCCGCACCCCACAGACAGGGTGCGGGTGCGTTGCTTTTAGTGCTGCAGGATTTTCTCGAGGAAGTGCTGCGCGCGTTCGGAGCGGGCGCTGATGTCGCCGAAGAATTCCTCTTTCGGGCAGTCTTCGATGATCTTGCCCTGGTCCATGAAGATCACCCGGTCGGCCACTTTACGGGCGAAGCCCATTTCGTGGGTCACGCACATCATGGTCATGCCTTCGTGGGCCAGCTGCACCATGACGTCGAGCACTTCATTGACCATTTCCGGGTCGAGCGCCGAGGTCGGTTCGTCGAACAGCATGACGATCGGGTCCATCGCCAGCGCACGGGCAATCGCCACACGCTGTTGCTGACCACCGGACAGTTGCCCCGGATGCTTGTGGGCGTGCGCCGACAAACCTACGCGCTCGAGCAGTTGCAGACCTTTTTTGGTCGCCTCTTCCTTGCTGCGACCGAGCACCTTGATCTGCGCGATGGTCAGGTTTTCGGTGATGGTCAGGTGCGGGAACAGTTCGAAATGCTGGAACACCATGCCCACGCGCGAACGCAGTTTCGGCAGGTTGGTTTTCGGGTCGGCGATTGACGTGCCGTCAACCACCACGTCACCTTTCTGGAACGGCTCCAGGGCGTTGACGCACTTGATCAGCGTCGACTTGCCGGAACCCGACGGGCCGCAGACCACGATCACTTCGCCTTTCTTGACCTCGGTGCTGCAATCAGTCAGCACCTGGAAGTCCCCATACCACTTGTTGATGTTTTTGATAGAGATCATACGGCGAACCTTTTTTGCAGACGCTTGACCAACCGCGAGGCGGCGAAGCTGATGATGAAGTACACGAGACCGGCGAAAATCAGGAACTCATTGGAGCGGCCGATGATGTCGCCGCTGGCACGCGAGGCGTTGAGGAAATCCACCAGGCCCACGGTGTAGACCAGCGAGGTGTCCTGGAACAGGATGATGCTCTGCTGCAGCAGCAGCGGGGTCATCTTGCGGAACGCCTGCGGCAGGATGATCAGGCGCATCATCTGCCCGTAGTTCATGCCCAGCGCTTGCGCGGCACCCATCTGGCCCTTGGAAATCGACTGCACACCAGCACGGACGATTTCGCAGAAGTACGCCGCTTCGAACATCATGAACGCCACGACGCACGAGGTGAACGCGCCGATCGGCGTGTCTTCGCCGGTGATCCAGCGCAGCACGAACGGCACCGCCAGGTAGAACCAGGTGATCACCAGCAGCAGCGG
>NZ_RCOA01000010.1:0-2670 GCF_004307585.1 Pseudomonas sp. Sample_20
TTTGGCCACCTGGTAATGCTGGTCGCCCAGGCTGACCAGAGACAGGTTGCCGCCGCTCTTGATTTCGCTGCCGACCTGGGTGGGGAAACGGGGATAGACCACGTTTTGGAGTGCCTTCTAAACGTGGTCTGTCCCCATTTACCCCGGCGGTGCTGGCGATGACGTTGATGTCGCGACCGGCATCGAGCCTCAGGTCGCCGCCGCCTTTTACGCTTGACTCCAATTGAAAGGTCTGTCCCCGTTTATCCCGTCAGTGCACGTTAATCAGATTCGGCGTTATGAGGCAGGGACGGCGCAACCAACCTTAGAAGCCCTAATTCGGCTTGCTCAGGCTCTGCACGTCAGTTTGGATGATTTGGTATTCGCTGAAGGAGAACGCGGGCCGTCCGACGACTTGCGCCTCCGCTTTGAGGCCGTCAGCCATATGCCCGAAGCCGAGAAATCAGTGATCAAGGCACTGCTCGACGGGATGATTCTTAAGTACCAGGCATCAAAAGTCATGGGGGCGGATAACAGCAGCCGACCACCCAATGCGTAATCAAAAAAAAGGGCCGATCTGAAAGAGTAAACCGGCCCCCCATACTTCGCTGCTGCGTATAGCAAAAGCTATACGCCATACGTCAGTGTTTATCGGGTGAAACCTGCATTTCGTATTACAAGTGTGTAGCAGCACCTAAAAGACATAAACCGGACAACTAATTGATACATATAGAAAATATCCACCTCGCAAGAGCTGCGTGTTGTGGATTGAGATTTTGCTCCTGTTAAGGGGCGAAAAATCATGCTCAAAAAGGGCGTATTGAGCAGCTAGACCGTAGGTCGTCAGGGTGGGTGCAAAAGGGATGCAACTTAACTGCAGAACGGATGCAAATAGGATGCAAGAAGGCGGCAAAACGGATGCAGATAGGGTGCAAAAACACCGGCGCAAGGCCGGTGTCGAAAGTGTCAGATCAAGTTGAAACTTCTACAACTCACCAAACCTCATGGGTCTCGGCTCTGTAATTATTTTCAATACGCTCAACAAGCAATGGTGCACTGATAATTCCTCTTGTGGAATGCTTCAGCTCTTCCGAGCTAATCTCCCTCTCCAGCCGAAGTGCTTCGCTTCCATTCCATAGCCAAATAGAGCCTCCCGGCCCGCCATTCCTGGAACGGAACGTAGGAAACACTTGTAACCTTTCGGGAACCGGAACATTTGCCACAACGGATAGAAGGCCTTGATTTACCGCACTTTGAACAACAAAAAATGCGGAAAATTGTGGTTCACCATCAACAACAACCGAAAAATCTTTTGGTTTCTCATTATGAAATCCGGGGAAAATACGTATTAAAAAACCAAATTCCGGATGTTTATGAGTAACTTGCGCATATGCGACACCCTGCGAGGTTAACACCTGCAAAATGTCGCCCAGCTTCACCTTCTTAGCCATTTAAAATCCTTCATATCCAGCTTTTTTTAGCAGCTCGGCGCCGCGTATCAAACCCTGCTCATACTTAGTCGGGTTTTGACAGACGATATAGAGTTAATCTTATTGATTAACGTGCCGCCATCTTTACCAAGGCCATGGTAGTCGATCAGTGTTTGCTCGACTGCCCGTGCGTCAGCACGTGAAAGGTTCTGTAAACCCTCTATTCTGTCAATTGTGATGCCTTTTTCTCTGAGGTGAGCTTGACCGCGCTTAACTATATCGTCGGTTATTCCAACATAACGAGTCACGCCATCAACAACACAGTTATAAACACAGGTCTTTCCGCCTATAGAGGCAACTTCACCTGCGCCTTTTGCATCAACCCACTTTCCTTCAACCCACTCGACAGCTTTCCCACCAATGTGAGCAGTCAAGAGTCCGGTAACAGCGTCAAAAGCCATACCACCCAATTCCTGGGCGGAGGCAGTCGCTACTTTATCAAATT
This sequence comes from Pseudomonas sp. Sample_20, assembly GCF_004307585.1. Classification (NCBI taxonomy): domain Bacteria; kingdom Pseudomonadati; phylum Pseudomonadota; class Gammaproteobacteria; order Pseudomonadales; family Pseudomonadaceae; genus Pseudomonas; species Pseudomonas sp. Sample_20. The sequence goes on from NZ_RCOA01000010.1 coordinate 1,915, forward strand.
CTTTTTCCAGCGTATGCGACGGGATCGGACTGGTTATCCAATCCTTAAACCCCAGAGCTAGCCCGCCAATACCGTTTGCGATTGCACCAATCGTGTCAAAAGGTGATGAGACGGCATTCCAGAAGGATTCCGCTGTTTTGACTGCCCCACCTGGCCATGCAGCAACTATTTCACGAACGCTAGTACCCCCTTCTCTGGCCAGAAATCCCGGATCCAGCGAAGGAGGGTAAACAGTCGTAAGCTCTTTTGGGTCAATGCCTGCAAAATAATTGGCCTTGGCGGCATTGTATTGCTCAAGCGTCCATCCTTCTTGTAGTGCTTGTAGCTGAATCTTGCGCCCGAACTCCTCCATATCACGTTGTCTTTCGGCATCCAATGCCGCTGTTGCCCGGGTGATATTGTCCCGGCACCCTTGAGCGCCATCTCCCGAACCACAAGCTGCTCGAGCTCTATCCGCCGCGACAACGTCTCTATGTAACAGCCAGTTGTACTGAGTGGCATTCTTCGCAATATTTGCACCCTGCTGCAGATCACCATCCACTGCTGCGGCAGCAACGAGCCCGGTTAGCTGCGACATCATCAAGTGCAACTGATCATTGCCACCAGCGAATTTCACAAGGACATTCATCGCCGCTTCGTTCAACCCGGCAGCCGCCGCACCAGTAGCAAAATCCCCACCCATCGCCTCGGAAAGCAAGCCCCCCATCAGCGCATGCGCGACAACTTTTACTACGCCACCTTCCGGGAACTTGATCG
>NZ_RCOA01000018.1:0-46279 GCF_004307585.1 Pseudomonas sp. Sample_20
GTGCCCTCAGCATGGATGCCGTGCAAAAAGCCAACAGCGGCCATCCCGGTGCCCCTATGGGTATGGCAGATATTGCCGAAGTGCTGTGGCGCGACTACCTCAAGCACAACCCGAGCAACCCGTCGTTCGCCGACCGTGACCGCTTCGTGCTGTCCAACGGCCACGGCTCGATGTTGATCTACTCGCTGCTGCACCTGACCGGCTACGACCTGTCCATCGACGACCTCAAGCAGTTCCGTCAACTGCACAGCCGCACTCCAGGTCATCCCGAATTCGGTTACACCCCGGGCGTCGAAACCACCACCGGCCCGCTGGGTCAGGGTCTGGCCAACGCCGTCGGTTTCGCCTTGGCGGAAAAAGTCATGGGCGCGCAGTTCAACCGTCCCGGCCACAACATCGTTGACCACCACACCTACGTGTTCCTCGGTGATGGCTGCATGATGGAAGGCATTTCCCATGAAGTCGCTTCCCTGGCCGGCACGCTGGGCCTGGGCAAGCTGATTGCCTTCTACGATGACAACGGCATTTCCATCGACGGTGAAGTCGAAGGCTGGTTCACCGATGACACGCCGAAGCGTTTCGAAGCCTACAACTGGCAGGTGATCCGCAACGTCGACGGCCACGATCCGGAAGAGATCAAGACCGCCATCGAAACCGCGCGCAAGAGCGCCCAACCGACGCTGATCTGCTGCAAGACCACCATTGGTTTCGGTTCGCCGAACAAGCAGGGCAAGGAAGATTGCCACGGCGCCCCACTGGGTGACGCAGAAATCGCCCTGACCCGTCAGGCGCTGAACTGGAACCACGGCCCGTTCGAAATCCCGGCCGAGATCTATGCCGAGTGGGACGCCAAAGAAGCTGGCCGCGCGGTCGAAGCCGAGTGGGATCAGCGTTTCGCCGCTTACTCCGCTGCATTCCCGACTGAAGCCAACGAGCTGATCCGTCGTCTGAGCGGCGAACTGCCGGCCGACTTCTCGGAAAAAGCCTCGGCCTATATCGCCGAAGTTGCGGCCAAGGGCGAAACCATCGCCAGCCGCAAAGCCAGCCAGAACACCCTCAATGCTTTCGGCCCGCTGCTGCCGGAAATGCTCGGCGGTTCGGCTGACCTCGCCGGCTCCAACCTGACCCTGTGGAAAGGCTGCAAAGGCGTCAGCGCTGAAGACGCCAGCGGCAACTACATGTACTACGGCGTGCGCGAGTTCGGCATGACCGCGATCATGAACGGCGTCGCCCTGCACGGCGGTCTGGTGCCTTACGGCGCGACCTTCCTGATGTTCATGGAATACGCGCGCAACGCCGTACGCATGTCGGCTTTGATGAAGAAACGCGTGATCCACGTCTACACCCACGACTCCATCGGTCTGGGCGAAGACGGCCCGACGCACCAGCCGATCGAGCAATTGACCAGCCTGCGCAGCACGCCGAACCTCGACACCTGGCGCCCAGCCGACGCCGTGGAATCGGCAGTGGCCTGGAAAAACGCTCTGGAGCGCAAGGATGGCCCATCGGCGCTGATCTTCTCGCGGCAGAACCTGCAGCACCAGGAACGCGATGCTGGCCAGATTGCCAACATCAGCCGTGGTGGTTATGTGCTCAAGGATTGCGCAGGCGAGCCTGAGCTGATCCTGATCGCCACCGGTTCGGAAGTCGGTCTGGCTGTCCAAGCCTTCGACAAACTGACCGAGCAGGGCCGCAAGGTCCGCGTGGTCTCGATGCCTTGCACCAGCGCGTTCGATGCTCAGGATGCGGAGTACAAGCAGTCGGTTCTGCCGTTGCAGGTCAGTGCACGTATCGCCATCGAAGCCGCCCATGCCGACTTCTGGTTCAAGTACGTGGGTCTGGAAGGTCGCGTGATCGGCATGACCACCTACGGTGAGTCGGCGCCGGCTTCGGCATTGTTCGAAGAGTTCGGTTTTACCCTGGAAAACATCCTCGGTCAGGCTGAAGAGCTGCTGGAAGACTAAATCTGACAGTTGTGTTGTCCGGGCTGACGCCTTCGCGAGCAGGCTCGCTCCCACAGGGAAATGCATTCCAATGTGGGAGCGAGCCTGCTCGCGAAAGCGTTGGTTCAGGCAATATCGCACTGCATGATTCACCACGGTAATCGAGAACCCCATGCCTCAACCGCGTCCCTACAAAGTTGCACTCAACGGCTACGGCCGCATTGGTCGTTGCGTCTTGCGGGCGTTGTTCGAGCGCGGCGCGCAGGCCGGGTTTGAAATTGTCGCGATCAACGACCTGGCCGACATGGCCAGCATCGAATACCTGACACGCTTCGACTCCACCCACGGCCGTTTTCCCGGCGAAGTGCGGGTTGAAGGCGATTGTCTGCATATCAATGGCGACTGCGTGAAGGTCTTGCGCAGTGCCACCCCCGAAGGCATCGATTGGGCGTCGCTGGGCGTCGATCTGGTGCTGGAATGCTCCGGCGCTTACCACACCCGTGCCGATGGCCAGCGTTTTCTCGACGCCGGCGCACCGCGCGTGCTGTTCTCGCAGCCGATGGCCAGCGAAGCGGATGTCGACGCTACCATCGTCTACGGCGTCAATCAGGACTGCCTGACCGGCGACGAACTGCTGGTGTCCAACGCCTCGTGCACGACAAATTGCGGCGTGCCGCTGCTGCGCCTGCTCGATCAGGCGATCGGTCTCGATTACGTGTCGATCACTACGATTCACTCGGCGATGAACGATCAGCCGGTGATCGACGCCTATCATGACGAAGACCTGCGCCGCACGCGTTCGGCGTTCCAGTCGGTGATCCCGGTGTCCACTGGTCTGGCACGCGGTATCGAGCGCCTGCTGCCGGAACTTGCCGGGCGAATTCAGGCCAAAGCCGTGCGCGTGCCGACAGTCAACGTGTCCTGCCTCGACATCACGATGCAGACCGCCACCGCGACTGACGCCAACGAGGTCAACCGGATCCTGCGCGAAGCCGCCACCAGCGGCCCGCTCAAAGGCCTTCTGGCCTACACCGAGTTGCCGCACGCCAGCTGTGATTTCAACCATGACCCACATTCGGCCATCGTCGATGCCAGTCAGACCCGTGTTTCCGGCCCCAAACTGGTGAACATTCTGGCCTGGTTCGACAACGAATGGGGTTTTGCCAACCGAATGCTGGACGTTGCAGACCACTATCTGCAAACAGCAACTTCAAAAAAACCGTAGGAAGTGCGACCCATGACCGTGTTGAAGATGTCCGACCTCGATCTGCAAGGTAAGCGCGTATTGATCCGCGAAGACCTCAACGTCCCCGTCAAGGACGGTGTTGTCACCAGCGACGCGCGCATCCTGGCTTCGCTGCCGACCATCAAGCTGGCCCTGGAAAAAGGCGCGGCAGTGATGGTCTGCTCGCACCTGGGCCGTCCGACCGAAGGCGAATTCTCCGCCGAGAACAGCCTGAAACCTGTCGCCGACTACCTGAGCAAAGCGCTCGGGCGCGAAGTGCCGCTGGTGGCTGATTACCTCGGTGGTGTTGAAGTCAAGGCTGGCGACATCGTGCTGTTCGAAAACGTACGCTTCAACAAGGGCGAGAAGAAGAACGCCGACGACCTGGCCCAGCAGTACGCCGCCCTGTGCGACGTGTTCGTGATGGATGCTTTCGGTACTGCTCACCGCGCCGAAGGTTCGACCCATGGTGTAGCCAAGTTCGCCAAAGTCGCCGCTGCCGGCCCGTTGCTGGCCGCTGAACTGGACGCACTGGGCAAAGCCCTGGGCGCACCGGCCAAGCCAATGGCGGCCATTGTTGCCGGCTCCAAGGTCTCGACCAAACTCGACGTACTCAACAGCCTGAGCCAGATCTGCGATCAACTGATCGTCGGCGGCGGCATCGCCAACACCTTCCTCGCTGCCGCCGGCCACCCGGTCGGCAAGTCGCTGTATGAACCGGACCTGCTCGACACCGCCCGTGAAATCGCGGCGAAAGTCAGCGTGCCGTTGCCGGTTGACGTCGTGGTCGCCAAGGAATTCGCCGAAAGCGCTGAAGCGACTGTGAAGTTGATCGCTGACGTCGCGGCAGATGACATGATTCTCGACATCGGTCCGCAAACTGCAGCCAATTTCGCCGAGCTGCTGAAGTCGTCGAAAACCATTCTGTGGAACGGCCCGGTTGGCGTGTTCGAGTTCGATCAGTTCGGCAACGGCACCAAAGTGCTGGCCCAGGCCATCGCCGAGAGCTCGGCATTCTCCATCGCGGGCGGTGGCGACACCCTGGCGGCGATCGATAAATATGGCGTGGCCGAGCAGATCTCCTACATTTCCACCGGTGGTGGCGCGTTCCTCGAATTCGTCGAAGGCAAGGTGCTGCCTGCCGTTGAAGTCCTGGAAAGCCGGGCCAAGGCCTGAGGCCGCCCGTTTGGCCAGGCAAAGGAGTGTTCACATGGTCAAGTCGTTAGCGCTGTTGTTGCTGACCGGTACGCTGGCGGCCTGCGGGAGCACCCCGAAGGCTGACGCCACGCCAGCACCGAGCGAACCGCAGAAGGGCTGTTATCAGGCCGACTGGCAGGCCGAAACCAACCCGGTGCTGAACAAGCGCTCGGGTCCGGACGGCCTGGACAAATACGAGACGCAAACCCCGGTCAAGGAACATGGTTGTCCTTGACGGGTCTGACTCTTTAACTCAGGGCTGGCGGCATGCGTCGTCAGTCGAGGAACACGGATGAAAGGCTTGATCGCCGTTGCGGCGTTGGCATTGTTGGGCGGTTGCGCGCAGTTGAATCTGTTTCAGTCGTCGGCCCCGGCAGACAACTGGACGACCTGGACCTGCGACAGCCAGGCCAAGGTGTTGTGGCGTTACGTCGATGCCGGCCAGAAGGAAGTCGACGTTCGCCTCGGCGGCGGTGATCAGGTCTATCGCCTGAAAGAAGAGCCGGGCGCCTCGGGCACGCTGTACAGCGATGGCATGCTGGCGTTTCACGTCAAGGGTGACGAAGGCCTGGTGTACTGGGTTGCCACCAATGACCTGATTGGCCGTGGTTGCAAGACCGAGTAATTGACACAACACAGATCCAATGTGGAAACCGATCCAACTGTGGGAGCGAGCTTGCTCGCGAAAGCGGTGGATCAGCTTGCATCAATGTTGAATGCCAAGACGTATTCGCGAGCAAGCTCGCTCCCACAGGTGTTCTGTGTCGTTCAGAAGATTTTGGTAACACCGAATCACCAGACCGGGCCTCAACCCCCGATCTGCATTAACTTGAATAGCCGCCGCCGCTCCGGCAGGCTGGCACGATCAACGACCCTCAACCGGGAGAGACACACACAATGGCACTTATCAGCATGCGCCAGATGCTGGACCACGCAGCCGAGTTCGGCTACGGCGTTCCAGCCTTCAACGTCAACAACCTTGAGCAGATGCGCGCCATCATGGAAGCCGCTGACAAGACTGACTCCCCGGTGATCGTCCAGGCTTCGGCCGGCGCCCGCAAATACGCCGGCGCACCATTCCTGCGTCACCTGATCCTGGCGGCGATCGAAGAATTCCCGCACATCCCGGTGTGCATGCACCAGGACCACGGCACCAGCCCTGACGTCTGCCAGCGTTCGATTCAACTGGGCTTCAGCTCGGTGATGATGGACGGCTCGCTGGGCGAAGACGGCAAGACCCCGACCGACTACGACTACAACGTCCGCGTTACCCAACAAACCGTGGCCATGGCCCACGCCTGCGGCGTTTCGGTAGAAGGCGAGCTGGGCTGCCTGGGTTCGCTGGAAACCGGCATGGCCGGTGAAGAAGACGGCATCGGCGCCGAAGGCGTTCTGGATCACAGCCAGATGCTGACCGACCCGGAAGAAGCCGCTGACTTCGTCAAACGCACCCAGGTCGACGCCCTGGCCATCGCTATCGGCACCAGCCACGGCGCCTACAAGTTCACCAAGCCACCAACCGGCGACGTGCTGGCGATCGACCGCATCAAGGAAATCCACAAGCGCATCCCCAACACTCATCTGGTGATGCACGGTTCGTCCTCCGTGCCACAAGAGTGGCTGGCGATCATCAACCAGTACGGCGGCGACATCAAAGAGACCTACGGCGTCCCGGTTGAAGAAATCGTCGAAGGCATCAAGCACGGCGTGCGCAAGGTCAACATCGACACCGACCTGCGCCTGGCCTCCACCGGCGCCATGCGCCGCCTGATGGCCACCAACCCGAGCGAATTCGACCCACGTAAATTCTTCGGCGCCACCGTGACAGCAATGCGTGACGTGTGCATCGCGCGTTACGAAGCGTTTGGTACTGCTGGTAATGCTTCGAAGATCAAACCGATCTCGCTTGAAGCGATGTACCAGCGTTATCTGAAGGGTGAGTTGAACGCGAAGGTCAACTGAGCCTGAGTGTTGAGCTGATTAAAAAGAAACCCGCCGAGACAGACTGTGTGAAAACGCACTGACGGCGGTTCCAGCAAACGCCCCGACTTGTTCGGGGCGTTTGCTTTTGTGCTCACAGCAAACGAAAAAAGGCGTTTCAGCCCATCAGCGCCATCATCTGGCGCACGCCCAACACGTTAATTGCTCTTTTCAGGTTGTAGGCGTTCACCGCCAAGGCCATTTCAGCTCTCGCGCCCTCAAGCTGTCGCAGCAAGAATCGAGCGTTACCAAATAACCACTGTTTAAGGTTGCCGAAGGGATGTTCGACGATGGATCGTCGGCTGACCATCATTTCGGGATGCGCCTGCATTCGCTGCTCCATTCGCTCGAAAGCCTGTTCGTGCAGATGGCGCGAGATGTATCGGCGTTTGGCGTCGGTGCACTTCGCTTTAATCGTGCAGCTTGCGCAGTCGCTGACCTTCGCTTGGTAGATCCGGCCTTTATTGCTGATCTGCTTAAAGATCAGCCATTTTCCGGCAGGGCATTGATATCGATCTTGCGACGCATCGTAGGCAAATGCTGTTCGATCGAAAAATATCTGTTCCTTGCCGCAGGAGTTGAGTGATCGCGCCACAGGCACATAAGCCGTGATGTTCTCATCCTCACATGCCTGGAACTGCTTGCCATTGGAATAGCCCGCATCCGCGGTGACCGTCAGTTCATCCTGCGAAAGTTGTTCCTTGGCGGCCTTGGCCATCGGTTCAAGTTGCTTGCGATCATCGCTGTCCTGAGTTACTTCATGATGCACGATCATGCAGTTTTCAGCGTCGATGGCTGTCTGCACGTTGTACCCGACCCGAGGCCCTTTGTGCGTTCGCAGCATTCGCGCATCGCTTTCGTGGGTATTGAATTGCTCAAGCTCCATGGATTTCATCAGCGCCTGGCACGTCAAGTTATTGGAATGCCTGACTTCAAGTTGCGCCAAAGTCGCCTTGATTGCATTGCGGTCAATCTTCTCGCCGGCTTCGGTTTTATCTGCCTCGTCCAGCTCTGCCAAATAGTGGGCGATGCGCTTCTCCAGCTTCTGCTCTTGATGTTGGAGCCGCTTCAAATTCATATGACGCCGTGAAGAGGCGACCGCCTGAAATTTGCTGCCATCAATGGCCACCAGCTCGCCGGTTATCAGCCCCGCTGTGCGGCAAAACTGCACGAAGGCCCGGCACGTCGCGATAAAAGCGGCTTTGTTGTCTTTACGGAAATCGGCGATGGTCTTGAAATCAGGCTTGAGTCGATTGATCAGCCACATCACTTCGACGTTGCGCTGGCACTCGGCTTCGAGCCGTCGTGATGAGCGAATCCGCTGGAAATAGCCGTAGAGGTAGAGTTTGAGCTGATCCGCTGGATCGTAAGAGGGACGGCCGGTGCTTTTGGGAAGTGCTTTATCAAAGCCCAGTCGAACCAGATCCAGCTTGGCGACGTAAAGATCGATAACGCGAACGAGGTGATCCTCGGGGATCAACTCTTCCAGCGAGACCGGAAACAGGCTGGTCTGGCTGCGGGACTGTCCCTGGATGTAGGCCATAACGAAAAATGCTCCGTATCTTTCGATACGGAGCATTTTCTTTGAGCGCTGCGCAGATTGCTAGGTTTTCACACAGTCTGGAGAGGCGGGTTTTTTGTGGGCGTAATTAAACAAATATTTCCGCTATCTCTTCAAGCGTGGGCATGACTGCTGGATTGACGGTGAGCTCGTCGACGAAGAGTCCTTTATCAGTGACTACTCCTTCAGTTCAACGTGATCCAGTGCCTGATTCACTGCCAGTTCACCGAGCATGACGACCTGCGCGATCCCCAGCGCGGTTTTGCGATGCGAGTTGTCGAGCATCGCGGCGAAGTTGTTGAGCATGACGCTGGCTGAGCCCAAGGTTTCGCTGGCGTTGGCCAGCAGGGATTCGGTGTTGTATTTCGGGTTTGCGAAGTACATGGGCTCGGGTTCGTTGGTGCTCGCCATGATAAGGGCGGCGGGGTTGAGGTAGTGGTCGAGGGCGCGTTCGGCGGCGTCGTTGAGTTTTTTTGAGTCGAGGGATTCGTATGGCGAGGCCGGGTCGGTGACCGGCGGGTGTGGCGTTGATTTAGTCATTTGCTCGAAACCTGATTGGAGTGCCTCCGCTCTGGCTACTAATCAAAGTGGAGGCAACTGTACGCAGGTTAGTAGACCGGGGTTTCGAGCAAGCCGGCGCACCCGAAGGTGCCCTGCGCACAGCTGCCATCAAGCGCAGGAATCGACATCCCCGACTGACAGATGCTTGTGCATCACGCTTGAAACCACGGGCTACTAAACCCGATCACTGAAAATCAGTGACGCGAATCAAGTTACCGATGGCCCGCCAGGCGCACAAGCCGGCGAATTCTGGCGTAGTGGTAGGCAACGACGCAAGCTGTTGTAGGCATCCGGAAGTAACCGCTGACAGCTCTAAACAGCGCTGTTTAAAGGTAGGAGCTGCCGAAGGCTGCGATCTTTTGATTCTGTCTTTTTAGAATCAAAAACAAGATCAAAAGATCGCAGCCTCCGGCAGCTCCTACAGTAGGATTTGCGTTACTTGTCGTGATCAATATCCAGTTTGGTAAACGTCACCTGCCCACCTTCGCTGGTATACCCGGTGTTGTCCTGCACATACACCCCAGCCTTGAAATACAGCGGCTTGTCGCGCCAGGTCGCGCTGATCTGTGAGTCCCATTGATACCCCGCTGCACTTACGCCCAGTGCGCCGCCGGGACTCAAGTGGATGAGGTAGTTGAATTCGCGATCAAGCTTGACGCCGGTGGCGAGGGTGATGACGCGGCTTTCGGCGTCGTCCGGGCGCATGCGCACTTTGATCACCAGATTGCCGGTCTGGGTTTTTTCCTTGTACTGGTATTCGAGCTTGACCATCGGCCGCTGGCTCTCGTACGCGTGGATCTGGCCGATGACGATCTTGCCCGAGCTCGGCACCTTGTTCACCGCGAGGGTCGCGCGCAGCAGGTTGTCGGCGTCCGGGTAGTACCAGTTGCGCAGGGTGCCGTTGCTGTAGGTTTCGCGCAGTTCGGTACGCGGGTAGATGGCGTTTTCGGTTTTCGAGCCAGTCACCGGGGACCAGAAGAACAGGGTGCCGGTGTCGGAATGGAAGTACTGATCCTTGAAGCCATCCACCAGTTTTGAGGTTTCGACGGTGTACGGCGGGCTGCCAACAGGAACGCTGAGGTTCCAGGTTGCGAGGTCGATCATGACGGTTCTTCCAATCAATTCATCCGGAACGCCGGTGCCAGAAGCTCTAGCCCGCGCGTTTTCGGGCGTCTTTATAAGCGTAGCGGCAATTTTTGTTAATGCCCGCCTGGCGATTACTTGACGTCAAAGTCCTGTCGAAATGCCATCCCACCCGGTTTTCGGGGGCTGTAGCGGTGACCGTTAGTCGGCTGGGTTGAGCATTGTTTAAATGATGGCGGGATGACAGCTTCTGCTTTCACTGATCCGCGTCTAGAGTGAAGGCTCAGTACGTCTATGGTTTTGCCGGCAACCGGTCCCGATAAGAGAAGCAGCATGGAATGCGCGCAACCCCAGCCAGGTGAAGGCAGCTCGGTCCTTTTGATCGTCGATGATTACCCCGAAAATCTGATCAGCATGCGCGCGTTGCTGCAGCGTCAGGATTGGCAAGTGATGACCGCCGCCTCGGGTTTCGAGGCGCTGAACCTTTTGCTCGAACACGACATCGACCTGGTTCTGCTCGATGTGCAGATGCCCGGCATGGACGGTTTCGAGGTCGCGCGGTTGATGCGCGGCAGCCAGCGCACGCGGCTGACACCGATCATTTTCCTCACCGCCAACGAGCAATCCCAGGATGCCGTGATCAAGGGCTATGCCAGCGGCGCGGTGGATTACCTGTTCAAGCCGTTCGATCCGCAAATTCTCAAGCCCAAGGTCCAGGCGTTGCTCGAGCACCAGCGCAATCGCCGTGCCTTGCAACGCCTCAGTCATGACCTGGAAGTGGCGCGCGCCTTCAATGCCTCGGTGCTGGACAACGCCGCCGAAGGCATTCTGGTGTTGAGCGAGGACGGCGTGATCCGCTTTGCCAACCCGGCGATTTCGCGACTGCTCAATGCGCCGGTGAAGGATCTGGAAGGCAAGGAGTTTCTCGATTTCCTGCAGAAGCCCCACATTCCGTTGTGGGCCGATTCCGAGTTCTACGCCGGCTACCAACGCGGTGAAACCCTGCGCCTGCATGATGCGTTGTTGCGTACTGCGCCCGGGCAGCAAGTGCCGGTGGCATTGTCCTGCGCACCGCTGCCCTCGGAACAGCACGCGATGGTGGTGACGGTGCTGGACATGTCGGTGGTGCGTCACTTGCACCAGCAACTGGAGTTCCAGGCGGTGACCGATCCGCTGACCGGGCTGCTCAATCGGCGCGGGTTCTACCAGACCGTGGAAAACCTGTTGTTGCGCGGGGAACGCAGCGACAGCAGCTGGGTGCTGCTCTACCTCGATCTCGATGGCTTCAAACGGGTCAATGATTCCCTCGGCCATGACGCCGGCGACCGTGTGTTGCGCTGGGTTTCCGAGCAACTGAAGGCGTGCCTGCGGCCGTTCGATATTCTCGCGCGCATGGGCGGCGATGAATTCACCGCGCTGCTGGATCTGGAGTTTCCCGAGCAAGCGGCGAAGATTGCCGAAAAACTCATCGAACGGGTATCGGTCTGTCAGCAGATCGAAGGCCTGGATATCGTTCTTGGCGCCAGTATCGGCATCGCTACTTATCCCGACTGTGGCCGTAACCTCGACGGCTTGCTGCGCGCTTCGGACATTGCCATGTACGAAGCCAAGCGTGCCGGGCGTCAGCAATATCGCTTCTACGATCATGAAATGAACGGCCGCGCGCGTTCGCGTCTGATGCTTGAAGACAGCGTGCGCGAGGCCATCGAGAATCGTGATTTCAATCTGGTCTATCAGCCGCAGGTGGCGATCGGCAGCGGACAGATCCGTGGCTTCGAAGCGTTGCTGCGCTGGCAGCACCCGAGCGTCGGCGATGTGCCGCCGGGGTTGTTTCTGCCGTTGCTGGAAGAGGCGCGCTTGATCAGTCGCCTCGGCAGCTGGATCTATCACCGTGGCGCCGGCCAGCGCAAAGCCTGGGAAACCTTGTTCGCCGACGATCTGGTGCTCGGCGTGAGCCTGAGCAACACCCAGTTCGGCCTGCCGAATCTGGTCACCGAACTGCGACAGGTCATGGAACGCCATGCGTTGCAACCGCGGCAACTGGAAGTCGAGGTCACCGAAGAAGCGTTGATGCAAAACCCGGACGAAACCCGTAAGCAACTGCGGCTGCTGCGTCATCTCGGGGTGCGCGTGGCGCTGGATGATTTTGGTTCGGGGCCGTGCTCGCTGGCGCATCTGCGCGATCTCGAACTGGACACGCTGAAGCTCGACCGCCACTTGATCGCGCGCTTGCCGGACTCGCCACGCGATGCGGTGCTGGTGCGCATGGTCATCGATCTGTGCAAGCAATACGGTCTGCTGGTGATTGCCGAAGGAGTGGAAACCCTCGAGCAATATCAGTGGCTGCAAGCCCATGGCTGCGAATACGTGCAGGGCTTCCTCGTCGCGCGGCCGTTGATCGCCGAAGACGCGGTCAGCTTCGTCGAACCGTTTGACTGGAGCGCGTTGCCCGGTTGAATTCGCTACACTGGCGGACCTTTTTCGAACCGCGTCGCTCGTCCATGACTGTGTTGAAGTACCTCCAGGCCTACCCCGCACAATTGCAGGATCAGGTGCGCCAACTGATAGCCGAAGGGCGTCTGGGTGAATACCTGAATCAGCGCTATTCAGGGCGACACGACGTGCAGAGCGACAAGGCCTTGTACAGCTACGCGCTGGATCTCAAACAGCAGTACATGCGCAATGCGCCGGCCATCGACAAAGTGCTGTTCGACAACCGCCTCGACCTGACCCACCGCGCGCTCGGTCTGCACACCACGGTGTCACGAGTGCAGGGCGGCAAGCTCAAGGCCAACAAGGAAATCCGCATCGCCGCGCTGTTCAAGGACGCCGCGCCGGATTTTCTGAAGATGATCGTGGTGCACGAGCTGGCTCACTTCAAGGAATCGGATCACAACAAGGCGTTCTATAAACTGTGCGAGCACATGCTGCCGGGGTATCACCAGATCGAGTTCGATCTGCGTGTGTACCTGACGTGGCGGGATATGCAGGCTTGACCAATCAGGAAGGTGTGGATGGACGTCAGCAAGACCAAAAGCAGTTTCTATCGCCGTTTGTACGTAGCTTATCTGATCGATAGCGGCCTGGCGCCGAGTGTGCCGACGCTGACCGAAGTCACCGGCATGCCGCGACGCACGGCGCAGGACACGATTGCCGCGCTGGCCGATCTGGACATCATCTGTGAGTTCGAACAGGAAGAGGGCGCACGCAATCATGCCGGGCGCTATCGGATTCGTGAATGGGGAGCGATTGATCGGGGGTGGATCGAGCGCAATTTGCGGCAGATAAAAGCGGTGCTGGAATACCCCTGAATCCTGCGCCGACGGTTCTGACGCCTTCGCGAGCAGGCTCGCTCCCACAATGGATATGCATTCCCTGTGGGAGCGAGCCTGCTCGCGAAAGGGCCCTCAAGAACGACGCATGCCGATGTGCGGAATGTCATCCTCCAGATATTCCTCGCCGACTGCGACAAACCCGTACCTGCCGTAATACCCCTGCAAGTGTGCCTGCGCCGACAGATAGATCGGTACCTGCGGCCAGTGCTTTTCGGCCTGCTTCAGCGCCTGTTCCATCATCGCGTGGCCCAACCCTTTGCCACGGCCGGCGGGCGCGGTCACCACGCGGCCAATCACCACGTCGCCGCCCTGGGATTCCGGGTCCAGCAGGCGCAGATAAGCCATCAGCTGATCATCCTCCCAACCCATCAGGTGATGGGTATCGCCCTCCAGATCCTGGCCGTCGAGGTCCGGATAAGCACATTTCTGTTCGACCACGAATACATCAGAGCGAAGCTTCAACAAGGCGTACAACTGCTCTTTGCCCAGATCGCGATGATGTTTGCAGATCCACTCGATTGTCATTTTTCGATTCCTTGACCATGTCGCCCGATACTAAGCGCAGCAGCGCCGTATGTCTGTATGGCGCAACAGTCTGTGATAAAGGTCAAAATGCCACTATTCCTTTCTCACGCTGCCTGCGACTTTGTGTAATCTGCTCAAGAGCACTGTCCACTGGCTCCCATGAGCTAATGTTCAATGCTTGGGTTTTGCCGGTAAGGGGCCTTGGATTTTGACGTGAAACCACGTCGGGCGGTTGCCCGCTGAGGATGTTCAAGCATGCTGCGATTGCTTCAAGCCGTTGCTTTGATCGGACTGCTGGTGCTCGGCCAGGATGCTGCGGCGCAGAAGCTGCGGCTGGCGTTCGATAATTGGCCGCCGTTTACCGACGATGCACTGGTCAACGGTGGCCTGGCCACCGACATTGTCAGCACCGCACTGGCTCGCGCCGGTTATGCCAGCGGTTACGAGCAAGTGCCATGGGCGCGCGCATTGCTGGGGATTGGCGAGGGGCGTTACGACGTGCTGGTCAATGCCTGGTACAACGACGAGCGCACGCAGATCGGCCAGTTTTCCGGTGAGTACCTGATCAACCGCATCCGCTTCCTCAAGCGCAAAGACGCACCTATTGAATACAACCGCCTCGAGCAACTGCACACCTATCCGATTGCGGTGGTGCGTGGCTATGCCTATTCCGCACCGTTCGATGCCGACACGGCGATGCAGAAAGTCCCTGTGCACAACTTCGCCATGGGCGTGCGCATGCTCGCGGCGGATCGGGTCAAGCTGACGCTTGAAGATGAGTACGTAGCGAAGTATTACCTGGCGCGGGAATCGGCCAAGGTACGCAATTCGGTGGAGTTTTTACCCAAGCCGTTGAGTGAGAACAGCCTGCATATTCTGGTCAGCCTGAAGAATCCGCAGCATGAGCAGATCGTCGCCGGGTTTGACCGGGCGATTGCAGCGATGAAGGCTGACGGGACTTATGAGAAGTTATTGCGGCGGCATGGAATGTGAAGGGTGATCCGGCAATTTCTTTGTGGCTGATGACCTCTTCGCGAGCAGGCTCGCTCCCACAACTTGAAATGCATACCCTGTGGGAGCGAGCCTGCTCGCGAACGCGTCGTCTCAGGCGCCGCTGATTTCGGCAGTGTCCTTGATCAAATGCGCCGCCAACGTCCGAAGCGGCCCCAACTGCCGGCAAATCAGCGCCAGCTGCGTCTGCACCAACCGCTGCCCTTCATCGATTTCATCCGGCATCTGTTCCAGTTCATTGGCCAGCGCTTCCTCTTCATCACTCTGAATCGCGATTGGCTGCTTGCTCGCCAGGCCTTGGGCGATTTCGTCGATGCTGGTCGCCAGTTTCACCCCGGCGCCTTCGATCAGATGCTCGCGCACCTCCGCTGGCAACTGTGTTTCGCGGTGCGCGCCGAGCCCTGACAAATAGCTGAGCAACGTGTGCGACAGCACCAGGAAACGGAAGCCGACATCCGCCTCCTTACGGAAATGCCCCGGCTCCATGAGCATGTTCGCCAGTGTGGTCGACAGCGCCGCGTCGGCGTTGTGCGCGTTGCGGCGGGCCAGGCGATAAGCGAGGTCGTCGCTCTTGCCGGCGGCGTATTGCTGCATGATCTGGCGCAGGTAGATGCTGTTGCAGGTCAGGGTGTTGGCCAGCACTTTGTTCAGGCGCCGGCCCTGCCAGTCCGGCAGGAACAGGAACACCGCCAGACCCGCAATCAAACTGCCGAGCAAGGTATCGAACAACCGTGGCAGGAACAGCCCGTAGCCATCGCCGACCTGATTGAAGCAGAACAGCACCATGATCGTGATCGCCGCCGTCGCCAGGGTGTAGCGAGTGGTGCGGTTGGTAAAGAACACCACGCCGGCAGCGATGGCGAAGCACGATTGCACCACCGGGTTGGGGAACAGGTCGAACAGCGCCCAGGCCACCGTCAGGCCAATGGCCGTGCCGATGATCCGCTGGCCGAGCTTGCGCCGGGTGGCGCCGTAGTTCGGCTGGCAGACGAACAGCGTGGTGAGAATGATCCAGTAGCCTTGGGACGGGTGAATCAGGTGCACCATGCCGTAGCCGATGCTCAGTGCCAGCGGCAGGCGCAGGGCATGGCGGAACAGCAGCGAAGTCGGCGTCAGTTGTGTACGCAGGCGAATCCACACGTCCTTGAGATTGCGCGGTGAGCGGTCGAGCAGGCTGCTGTCGGTGGCGTCCGCCAGGGCATCGGGGTTGCTGGCATCGCTGAGCAAGCGATCGAGGGTGCCGAGGTTGGCCGCCAGTGCGCGCAGCGAGCGCAGCAGGCCGCGCCATGCCGGGTTGCTCTGGATGCGCAAGTGTTCGAGGGAGGCATGCAGGTCGTTCAGGGCTTCGGCGAAACTGGCGTCGTAGATGAACGGCTGGCGCATCTGGATGGATTCGGCCAAGGCCCGGCAGGCCTTGCCTTGCTGGCGCAGCAGGCGCTGGCAGCGGAACAGCACGTCGCTGTGGAAGAACGCCTCGGCCAGCGCGTTGTAAGGGTAGTGCGAAGAGCTGGCACGTTCGTGAATGTCTTGGGCGAGGAAGTACAGCTTGAGATAACGGCTGACTTTCGAGCCCGGTCGACCGTTGCCGACCCGGTGCAGGATGATTTCCTTGGCCGTGTTCAGGGCGGCGACCACCCGGCCGTTCTGCTGCGCCAGTTCGAGGCGGCGGGCTTCGACGTCCATCTGCCGGATCGGCTCGAACAGCGAGGATTTCAGCTTCAGATACAGGCCCAGTTCGCGGAACAGCCGCGCCAGACTTTGCTGCACCGGTTGGTTGGAAAACAGCGCCTGCCACAGCACCGAGAGCAGGCCATACCACGCCGCGCCGGCGACCAGCAGCATCGGTTCATGCCAGAAATCGGTAACCGCGCCGCCGCGCTGATCGACGCCGATCATCGTGTACACCGAGAGAATCAGCGTCGCCGAGGCGATCGCACCGTAACGCTCGCCCAGTGCGCCGAGCATGGTCAGGCCGAAACTGGCCAGCGCCAGGGCCACGGCGAAAATGATCGGGTAGGGGAAGAGCAATTCCACCGACAGCGCGGCGATGCTGAAACACACCAGCGTTACCGCCAGTGCGTTGAGGCGGCCCTGCCAACTGTCGTCGGTTTCGGCCAGGGCGCTGGCGATGATGCCGAGAAACAACGGGATCAGCAGGCCCATTTCGTCCTGATACCAGCACAGCGCCATGCTGCCGGTCAGGGCGATGAATACCCGCACGCTGTAGCTGAATTTATCCAGCGCCCACAGGCGCCGCAAAGACTGACGAAACGAGGTCGAGGACATGAAGTGCGAAGGCCTTCCGAGGCGATGCCGCTAAATTGAGCCAGTAATGACGCCGACGCAATGGCGCCGAGCACATCTGACAGCAAAAAGTGTTCCTTTTACTACACCACAAACCACTGTGGGAGCGAGCTTGCTCGCGAATGCGATGTGTCAGTCACCACAATGTTGACTGAAAGACCGCTTTCGCGAGCAAGCTCGCTCCCACAGGGTTTTGTATTTAGCCTTGAGTTAAGCGTACTGCGCAGCAGCGTAGCCCGAGGCCCAGGCCCACTGGAAATTGAAGCCGCCCAAGTGCCCGGTGACGTCGAGCACTTCACCAATGAAGTACAGGCCCGGGCTTTTCAGCGATTCCATGGTCTTCGACGACACCTCGCGGGTGTCGACGCCACCCAGAGTCACCTCAGCCGTGCGATAGCCTTCAGTTCCCGCCGGCACAACCTTCCAGCTGCCGAGCTTCTCGGCAATCTCCGCCAGTTCAGCGTGGGTGTACTGCTTCATCGGTTTGGAAACGAACCAGTTGTCCGCCAGCAGGTTGGCCATTTTCTTGGTGAAGATCTCGCCAAGCAAAGTCTTCAGCTCGCTGTTCGGACGCTCGGCGACTTGCTCTTGCAACCAGCTCGCCGCGTCGTGATCCGGCAGCAGGTTGATCTCTACCGTATCGCCAGACTCCCAGAACGAGGAAATCTGCAGAATCGCCGGGCCGCTGAGGCCACGGTGAGTGAAGAGGATGTTCTCGCGAAAGCTCTGGTCATTGCAGCTGACCAGACAATCCACCGAGGTGCCGGACAATTCGGTGCAGAGTTCCTTGAGCTGGTCGGTAATGGTGAACGGCACCAGCCCGGCGCGGGTCGGCAGCAGTTCATGGCCGAACTGTTTGGCGACCTGATAACCGAAACCGGTAGCGCCCAGGGTAGGAATCGACAGGCCGCCAGTGGCGATCACCAGCGATTGGCATTGGACCTGACCGAGGGTGGTGTCGAGCAGGTAGCCGCTGTCGACCTTCTCGATGGCCTGGATCGAGGTGTCCAGGTGCAGCTCGACGCCGGCCTGATCGCATTCATCAAGGAGCATGCCGAGGATGTCGCTGGATTTGTTATCGCAGAACAGCTGGCCAAGTTTCTTCTCGTGGTACGGCACGCCATGTTTGCCGACCAGACCGATGAAATCCCACTGGGTGTAACGCGCCAGCGCCGATTTGCAGAAATGCGGGTTCTGCGAAAGGAAATTGCTCGGTTCGGTGTACATGTTGGTGAAATTGCAGCGGCCACCGCCGGACATGAGGATTTTCTTGCCGGCCTTGTTCGCGTGGTCGAGCAGCAACACCTGACGCCCGCGCCCGGCGGCGGTCAGGGCACACATCAAGCCGGCCGCGCCAGCGCCAATGATCACGACTTCGGTAGAGCGCAAAACGGTGTCCTCACACAATGATCGTTCCCACGCTCTGCGTGGGAATGCCGCCATGGACGCTCTGCGTCCGTTGTTATGTGACGCGGAGCGTCACGGGATGCATTCCCACGCAGAGCGTGGGAACGATCAGGTCAGAGAATACGCACGCGCAACGAGCGGCCCTTGATCTTGCCGTCGTTCAGGCGCTGCAAGGCCTGCATGGCCACGGTGCGCTCGACAGCGACGTAGGCCTGGAAATCGAAGATCGCGATCTTGCCGACCTGCGCACCGGGAATGCCCGCTTCGCCGGTCAGTGCGCCAAGAATGTCGCCCGGGCGCACTTTGTCTTTGCGGCCAGCGCCGATGCACAGAGTGGTCATCGGCGGTTGCAGCGGCGCCAGGCCCTGGGACTTGAGGTTGTCGATCTGATCCCAGTTCAGCGGCGCTTTCTGCAGTTGTTCGATGGCTTGCGCACGATGAGCTTCGGACGGCGCGACCAGGCTGATGGCGATGCCTTTCTCGCCCGCGCGACCGGTACGGCCGACGCGGTGGATATGGATTTCCGAATCGCGCGCCAGCTCGACGTTGATCACCATGTCCAGCGCATCGATATCCAGACCACGGGCCGCGACGTCGGTGGCAACCAGCACCGAGGTGCTGCGGTTGGCGAACATTGCCAGCACCTGATCGCGGTCACGCTGTTCCAGATCGCCGTGCAGGCCAACAGCGGAAATGCCTTTGGCGGTCAGGTGATCGACGGTTTCCTGCACTTGCTGCTTGGTGAAGCAGAACGCCACGCAGGACGCCGGACGGAAGTGGTGCAGGACTTTGGTCACCGCGCTCATGCGCTCTTCCGGCGAGATCTCGTAGAAGCGCTGCTCGATCTGCGTGTCGTCGTGGAAGGCTTCAGCCTTGACGGTCTGCGGATCGCGCATGAATTTCGAGGCCAGTTGCTTGATGCCCACCGGGTAGGTCGCGGAGAACAGCAGAGTCTGGCGACGCTCCGGGGTCTTGATGATGATGTCTTCGATCGCGTCGTAGAAACCCATGTCGAGCATGCGGTCGGCTTCGTCGAGGATCAGCGTGTTCAGGCCATCGAGCACCAGCGAACCCTTGCGCAAGTGCTGCTGAATGCGCCCCGGGGTGCCGACGATAATGTGTGCGCCGTGTTCCAGCGAAGCGATCTGCGGACCGAACGATACGCCACCGCACAGGGTCAGGACCTTGATGTTGTCTTCGGCGCGGGCCAGACGACGGACTTCCTTGGCCACCTGGTCGGCCAGTTCGCGGGTCGGGCAAATCACCAGCGCCTGGCACCCGAAGTAGCGCGGGTTGATCGGGTTGAGCAGGCCGATGCCGAACGCGGCGGTCTTGCCGCTGCCGGTCTTGGCCTGGGCGATCAGGTCCATCCCCTTGAGGATCACCGGCAAGCTCTGCGCCTGGATCGGCGTCATCTGGGCATAACCGAGTGATTCGAGGTTAGCCAGCATGGCGGCGGACAGCGGCAGAGTATTAAAAGCGGTGGCGATGGTGGTCACGGGACTGGCCTGCAAAACAAAATGTCGCGCAGTGTAGCAGCCCCGTGCCAGTTTCCTCGACAGTTCTGGACGAACAGCGATTGAACCCGAGGCAGGGATACCTGTGGCGAGGGGATTTATCTGTGGCGAGGGGATTTATCCCCGATGGGGTGCGCAGCACCCCCAATACCTGCCACCTCGATTCATCCGGCTGACCGCATCCAACCTTTTTGGGGCTGCTGCGCAACCCAGCGGGGATAAATCCCCTCGCCACGGAAGTCCTTCAACAGCCACAGATGTCCTCCAGCACAATCAGTGTTCGATGTGCTCCTGTGGCCGTTTCGCCCGGCGCCCGTCTTCCTTGGACAGCTGCGAGAAAATCGTCGCCGCCAGCATCGCCATCACGCCGACCGTGACGAAGGTCAGCTGGAACGCGCCGAGCACGGTTTCCACGCCATCGTTGCCGACCTTCGCAGTGAAGCCGCCGAGCAGCGCGCCGGCGCAAGCCACGCCGAGGCTCAGCGACAACTGCGCGACCACCGACAGCAGACTGTTGCCGCTGCTGGCGCTGGCATCGTCGAGGTCGATCAGCGTCACCGTATTCATCGCGGTGAATTGCAGCGAGTTGATCGCACCTAGCACGGCTAGCAGGCACAGCAGCAGCCAGTACGGCGTCTGTTCGCTGACCAGCCCCATGCTCGCCAGCATGATCCCCAGCGCCAGGGTGTTGCCGGTGAGGACGATGCGATAGCCGAGGCGTTCGATCAGCGGCCGCGCGACCCACTTGGCGACCATCGCCGCAGCGGCCAGCGGCAACATGCTCATCCCGGCTTGCGACGGCGAATAGCCCAACGCGACTTGCAGCAGCAGTGGCACCAGAAATGGCAGAGCACCGCTGCCCAGTCGCGCAAACAGGTTACCGAGAATGCCGACGGCGAAGGTGCGGGTCTTGAACAGTGACGGCGCAAACAGCGGATTCTCGATATGCCCGGCGCGCAGCCAGTACGCCGCCAGACAGGCCATGCCGGCGAACAGCAGCAACATCACCCGCAGGTGCGGCAGGTGCAGTTCGCCAAGGCCTTCCATGGCGATGGTGATGAGGATCATCGCCGCGCCGAACAGCAGAAAACCGAGGCTATCGAAGCGCGTGCGCTCCGTGCCGCGCAGGTCGGGAATGAATTTCCACACCGCATAACAGCCGATCACCCCGACCGGCAGATTGATCAGGAAGATCCAGTGCCACGTCACGTATTCCACCATCCAGCCGCCCATGGTCGGGCCGATCAGCGGGCCGAGCAGGCCGGGAATGGTGATGAAACCCATGATCCGCACCAGTTCCGAGCGCGGGTAGGCACGCAGCACCACCAGTCGCCCGACTGGCAGCATCAGCGCACCGCCGAGGCCCTGAATCACCCGCGCACCGATGAGCATGCTCAGGCTGCTGGATAACGCGCACAGCAACGAGCCGAAACTGAACAGCAGAATCGCGCCGAAGAAGATTTTCTTGGTGCCGAAGCGGTCGGCGATCCAGCCGGAGGCCGGGATCAGCAGGGCCACGGTGAGCATGTAGGCGATGATCACACCCTGCATGCGCAACGGGTCTTCGGCCAGATCGCTGGCCATGGCCGGCAGCGCGGTGTTGAGGATGGTCCCGTCGAGGGACTGCATGAAGAAGGCGATGGCGACGACCCACGGCAACCAGCGGGCGGTGATGGCGTCGAGAGGCGGGCGGTTGGGCATGGAACCTCGTGTGGTCTGTTTGATGATCGTTCCCACGCTCTGCGTGGGAATGCCTCAACGGACGCTCTGCGTCCGCTTTTGGCTGGGACGCGGAGCGTCCCGGGCTGCATTCCCACGCGGAGCGTGGGAACGATCGCCGTCAGAGGGTCAGGGTCAACCGGCTGACCAGCGCCCCCGGCAACAGCGATGACGAGGTATTGCGCTGACTGTAGGTACTCGCCGAGAGCAGCAATTCACGCTCGGTAGTCAACGCTTCCAGCTGCGAGCCGAGCAGGTTGTAGGCGCTGTCATCGAAACGCATGGTGCTGACCGGCGCCTGGATCTCGCCGTTCTCGACCCAGAAGGTCGCGAAGCGGGTCATGCCGGTCATGCGCGCCGCCGGTTGGTCCGAGTAGTTCAGGTACCACAGATTGCTGATGTACAGCCCGGTGCCCAACTGCTTGAGGATCTCTGCTTGCGACAGATCACCGGCGGCCATGTTCAATGCACTGGGCATCTCGCCACCGCCCGCACCGTTCGCCGCCAGACCGTATTCGGCGGCGCTGCGCGAGCCGACCAGTTGATCACCGGCCCGGCCTTCGATGATCAGACGCAGATCGCTGCGCGGATAACCCTCGGCGGAAAACGCCGGGCTCAGGGATTCGCTGACTTTCTCATCCAGCGACACCAGCGGACTGAACGCCTGATCGCCGACGTAGAGTTTCTGCAACGGACTGCTCTTGCTGGCGATCGATTGCGCCGAGAACCCGCCCCAACTGAGCATGCCCATGATTTCTTCCAGCGCTGCCGGTGCCAGATAGGCGCGGTACTGTCCCGGTGCCAAAGTGCGTAACGGTCGGCCGAGAAACTCCAGCTGTTCGCGGGCCTGGGCGAAACGCCGGGCAAACCCTTCGTCGCTCCAGTCGTGCCCGGCGTAGCTGGCCTTCACCGCTTCGCCGTTTTCGTGGAACAGGCTGAAGTCGAAATTGAAGCTGTTGGCTTCATGCCAGCCGAACGCGCCGGCGGAACTGGCGAAACCGCGGCTGATCGGGCCGGCAGCATAGAAGCCGACCAGATCGAGACCTTCAGCGGCGGCGCAGATTTGCCCGACGACATCTTCGGTGTCCGGCAGCGGATGCGCTTGTACGTGCGTGCTCTGCCAGCTGTTGTGATTGAGCAACAGGTACGGATCCTGCGGCAGCAGCGGCAGGGTTTCGCGCAGTTGTTGCAGGCCCTCGGCGAGCCGTTGCAGATCGGCTTCCTGATCCCCGGACAAGGTGATCTGCAGGTCGGCGTGGCGACCGTCGTCGATCAGTTTCAGGCCGACGTTGGCCTGCTGCACTTGCCCGGCCTGGCGCACCTTGGCGTGATTGAAGCGCACGAACGCCGAGGCTTCGGCGGCGTAGCTGAGCGTGAACTGTTCCGGCTCGCGCACGCTGTCGCGCAGCCAGTTGACCATGACCTTGAAGGCGTCGGACTGACGCTTCGAAATGCTCATCAGGCGTCTCCCCCAAACACATCAATGTTGCTGAATACGCAGGCCGGCGAAGCGTGGCCGACGCGAATCACCTGGTTCGGTTCGCCCTTGCCGCAGTTCGGCGTGCCCAGCACCTTGACGGTGTTGGCATCGCCGACGGCGCGCAGGCTCTTCCAGAAGTGCGCGGAAATGGCCCGGTAGTTGGGATTTTTCACCACGCCTTTAAGTTCACCATGCTCGATCAACTGGCCCCATTCGCAGCCGAACTGGAATTTGTTGCGCGCATCGTCGATCGACCACGAGCGATTGGTGCTCATCAGGATGCCGTGCTCGATACCACCGATCATCTGCTCCAGCGTCTGATCGCCCGGCTCGATGTTGAGGTTGGCCATGCGGTCGATCGGTGGCCGGTTCCAGCCGCAGGCGCGGCTGTTGGCAACGCCATCGAGGCCGGCGCGATATTGCGACAGCGCCCCGCCCAATGGCCGCAGCAACAGGCCGTCGCGGATCAGGAATTGTTTGCTCGCCGCAGTGCCATCGTCGTCATGGCCGTAGCTGGCGAGTTCTTCCGGGATGCCCGGGTCGAAGGTTACGTTGAGCAGGTTGGAGCCGTATTGCAGGCTGCCGAAATCGCTGGTCTTGACGAAACTGGTGCCGGCGTAATTGCGCTCATCGCCGAGGATGCGGTCGAGCTCCAGCGGGTGACCGATGGATTCATGGATCTGCAGCATCATCTGATCAGGCATCAGCAGCAAGTCGCGCGGGCCTTGCGGGGTGTTCGGCGCGAGCAGCAGTTGCAGGGCCTGGTCGGCGACTTGCGGACCGGCACCGACCAGACCGCAGCGGCTGATGACATCGGCGCCACCCTGCTGGCCGAAGTTCTCCCGGCCGAGGCTGCGGGTCTGGCTGTCGTTGCCGTCGTAGGCGGTGACGTCGAGGCTCGGATAAACGAAGCGCTGGGCCTGGCGCAATTCGGCGCCGGCGCTGCTCAGGTAGATCTGCTCGACGTTAGTGATGCCGATGCTCACCTGCCAATTGACCAGGCGTTCATCCTTGGGCACCGAGGCGGATTCCGCACCGAGCAGATCGAAGCATTCGCTCAGGGACGGGAAGGGCTGTTCGAGATTGGGTGAAAAATAATCAGCGCGATCGCTGGAAAGCGGCTGCTCGCGCAGATCGAGCAAGGCGTGCGGCTTGAGCCGGCGGGCCTGTTGCTCGGCGCGCTCGAGAGCGGCTTGCAGGCCTTGTTGCGAGAGGTCATTGGTCGCCGCATAGGCTTCGACGCCATTGACCCGGACGGTGAGCATCGCCCCTTCATCGCGGCTCAAACTCGGCGGTTCGGCGACGTTCTTGCGCACCGACAGAAACTGCCCGGACTCGCGCACATACCGCAGGGAAAAAAATTCAGCGCCCGTGCGCAAGGCAGCAAAGCGCTGCTTGAGCTGGGGGTGGAAATCGAACATTCGGGAACCTCCTTGTAATGGAGTAGCGGCATGGCGACAGCGGGGAGGGGTGAAACGGTTGCGCGAGGTCTAGAGTAGGCCTGCGTGGGGGTAGGATCAAGTGAAGAGGGGGTGTAGGAGGATTTACTGTGCTCGATAGCAGATCGTTCCCACGCTCTGCGTGGGAATGCCGCCATGGACGCTCTGCGTCCGCTTTGGGACGCGGAGCGTCCCGGGATGCATTCCCACGCAGAGCGTGGGAACGATCAGGGGAGGTATTACGACTTACTGCGTAACCGGTGTGATATCCCGCATCGGCTTGCCCTTGACCGGGGCGCCGTTCGCAACGTAGTACGCAGCATTGCTGCGCGGCAGCGGCTTGCGGCCACGGATCTTGTCGGCGATTTTCTCGGCCATCATGATCGTCGGCGCGTTGAGGTTGCCGGTGGTGATGATCGGCATGATCGAGGCATCGACCACGCGCAGGCTCTGCATGCCGTGCACACGACCTTCGCCATCGACCACGGCCATCTCGTCGGTGCCCATCTTGCACGAGCAGGACGGGTGGAACGCGGTTTCGGCGTGCTCGCGGATGAACTTGTCGAGCTGTTCATCGGTTTGCACTTCGATGCCCGGGCTGATTTCGCGACCACGGAACGCGTCGAGGGCCGGCTGCTGCATGATCTCGCGGGTCAGGCGGATGCCGTCGCGAAATTCCTGCCAGTCCTGCTCGGTGGCCATGTAGTTGAACAGGATGCTCGGGTGCTGGCGCGGATCCTTGGATTTGACCTGGATGCGGCCACGGCTCGGCGAGCGCATGGAACCCATGTGCGCTTGGAAACCGTGTTCTTTCACGCCGTTGCTGCCGTTGTAGTTAATCGCCACCGGCAGGAAGTGGTACTGGATGTTCGGCCATTCGAATTCCGGACGCGAACGAATGAAACCGCCGGCCTCGAACTGGTTGCTGGCGCCGATGCCGGTGCCGTTGAACAGCCACTCGGCACCGATCGCCGGCTGGTTGTACCAGAGCAGCGATGGATACAGCGAAACCGGTTGGGTGCAGGCGTATTGCAGGTACAGCTCAAGGTGATCCTGCAGGTTTTCACCGACGCCCGGCAGATCGTGGACCACCGGGATGTCGAGGCTTTCCAGCAGTTTCGCCGGGCCGACACCGGAGCGCTGCAGAATCTGCGGCGAAGCGATGGCGCCGGAGCACAGCAGCACTTCCTTGCGCGCCTTGGCTTCAACACGTTCTTCAGCGTCACCGATCAGGTAACGCACGCCGACCGCACGCTTGCCTTCAAAGAGAATCTTGTCGGTCAGGGCGTGGGTGACGATGGTCAGGGTCGAGCGTTTTTTGGCGATGTCGAGGTAGCCACGGGCGGTGGAAGCACGGCGGCCGTTCGGCGTCACGGTGCGGTCCATCGGGCCGAAGCCTTCCTGCTGGTAACCGTTGAGGTCTTCGGTACGCGGGTAACCGGCCTGCACGCCGGCTTCAACCATGGCGTGGAACAGCGGGTTGTTGCCGGCTTTCGGCGTGGTCACGCTGACCGGGCCGTCGCCACCGTGGTAATCGTTCGGGCCGATGTCACGGGTTTCGGCTTTGCGGAAATACGGCAGGCAATCGAGGTACGACCAGTCTTCCAGGCCCGGCAGTTTCGCCCAGCCGTCGTAGTCCATCGCGTTGCCACGGATGTAGCACATGCCGTTGATCAGCGAAGAGCCACCCAGGCCCTTGCCGCGACCGCATTCCATCCGGCGACCGTCCATGTGCGGCTCTGGATCGGTTTCGTAGGCCCAGTTGTAGCGACGACCCTGCAGCGGGAAGGCCAGCGCGGCGGGCATTTGCGTGCGGAAGTCGAGGCGGTAGTCCGGCCCCCCGGCTTCGAGCAGCAGAACGGTGACGCCTTCGTCTTCAGTCAGACGGGTCGCCAGAGTGTTACCGGCCGAGCCGGCACCGATGATGATGTAATCGAATTCTTGGGACATTGAATGCACCCTCTTTGAAGTTGGTCAGGTCAACTGTGACCGCGCACCTGTGGCGAGGGGATTTATCCCCGTTCGGCTGCGCAGCAGTCGCAGAGTCAGCGACTGGTTCTGTCTGGAGAATTGCAGTGTCTGGAGGGGGGCCGCTTCGCAGCCCGACGGGGATGAATCCCCTCGCCACAATGGCCCCACCCGGACTCTGAGTCAGATCAGAACACCGAGACGTAATCGCCCAGTTCGACCTGTACCGATTTGATGCGGGTGAAGTTGTTCAGCGAGCTGATTCCGTTCTCACGGCCAACACCCGACTGCTTGTAGCCGCCGACCGGCATTTTCGCGTCGGACTCGCCCCAGGCGTTGATCCAGCAGATACCGGCTTCCAGTTGATGGATCACGCGGTGGGCGCGGTTCAGGTCTTTGGTAACGATACCGGCGGCCAGGCCGAAGTCGGTGTCGTTGGCGCGGCGGATCACTTCTTCTTCGGTTTCGTAGGAGAGGATCGCCATCACCGGGCCGAAGATTTCTTCGCGGACGATGGTCATATCGTCGGTGCAGTCGGTGAACACGGTTGGCGCCACGAACGCACCTTTGGCGAATTCGCCGTCGGTCAGACGACCGCCGCCGCACAGCACGCGTGCGCCTTCTTCTTTACCTTTGGCGATGTAAGCCAACACGCTTTCCATGTGCGGGAAGCTGACCAGCGGGCCGAAGTTGGTGTTTTCGTCTTCCGGGTTGCCAACGCGGATGCGGGCAACGCGCTCAACGATCTTGGCCTCGAACGCCGCTTTCAGGTGCGCCGGTACGAATACGCGAGTGCCGTTGGTGCAGACCTGACCGGAGCTGTAGAAGTTGGCCATCATCGCCGTGTCGGCAGCGCGATCAAGATCGGCGTCGTCGCAGATGATCAGCGGCGACTTGCCGCCCAGTTCCATGGTCACGTCCTTGAGCGACGAAGCCGAAGCGCTGGCCATGACTTTCTTGCCGGTGTCGGTGCCGCCAGTGAAGGAGATTTTCTCGATGCGCGGGTGCTCGGTCAGCCAGGTGCCGACTTCGCGGCCGCTGCCGGTCAGGACGTTGAACACGCCGTTCGGTACGCCGGCCTCGGTGTAGATCTCAGCCAGTTTCAGGGTGGTCAGCGAGGTGACTTCGCTTGGCTTGAAGATCATCGCGTTACCGGCCGCCAGGGCTGGAGCGGATTTCCACAGCGCGATCTGGATCGGGTAGTTCCACGCGCCGATACCGGCGACCACGCCCAGCGGCTCGCGACGGGTGTAAACGAAAGAGGTGTCACGCAGCGGGATCTGCTCGCCTTCGATGGCGGGCACCAGGCCTGCGTAGTATTCCAGCACGTCAGCGCCGGTGACGATGTCGACGTACTTGGTTTCGGAGAAGGATTTGCCGGTGTCCAGGGTTTCCAGCGCGGCCAGCTCATCGTTGCGCTCGCGCAGGATGTCGACGGCGCGACGCAGGATGCGCGAACGCTCCATAGCGGTCATCGCGGCCCAGATTTTCTGGCCCTTTTCGGCGCTGACCACAGCGCGCTCGACGTCGTCTTTGGTCGCACGTTGCACCAGTGCGAGGACTTCACCGTTCGCCGGGTTGATGGCTTCGAAGGTGGCGT
Organism: Pseudomonas sp. Sample_20; assembly: GCF_004307585.1. Lineage (NCBI taxonomy): Bacteria > Pseudomonadati > Pseudomonadota > Gammaproteobacteria > Pseudomonadales > Pseudomonadaceae > Pseudomonas > Pseudomonas sp. Sample_20. The sequence continues at coordinate 27,856 of NZ_RCOA01000018.1, forward strand.
CGCTGCCGGCGTCGGTGTACGCGCCATCGATGTAGAGTTTTTGCAGTTCGAAACGGGCCATAGTGTCCTCGCAAGTGCATTGGTGGTTGGCGTTGACCACCGCGATGACGCTGCGGTGGAGTTCAGGGGCCGAGCATTTTCTGTGTGCTCTAGCTCACCTTCTTGGCCAATTGGAAATCCATGTATTCGTAAGCGATCTGTTGCGCCTGCGCCGTGTCGAAAGCGTCCCCCGACAGCGCGCCGCGCAACCACAAACCGTCGATCAAAGCTGCCAGGCCTCGGGCGGCATTGCGCGCATCTTCGAGCGGCAACACACGGCGGAACTGGCAGCACAGGTTGGAATACAGACGGTGATCGTTGATCCGCTGCAACCTGTGCAAAGACGGCTGGTGCATGCTGGTGGCCCAGAAGGCCAGCCAGGTTTTCATTGCCGGGCCATTGACCTGGCTGGCGTCGAAGTTGCCTTCGATGATCACCTGCAGATGCGCCCGTGGGCTGTCATCTGCCAGCGCCTGACGGCGCGCGGTGACGCTCTCGCTGAGGGCGGTCATCAGGTACCGCATCGTGGCGGCGATCAGGCCGTTCTTGTCCTGAAAGTAATGACTGATGATGCCATTCGAGACACCGGCCAAACGGGCGATCAGCGCAATGCTGGCGTCCCCCATTCCGACCTGATCGACCGCTTGCAAAGTGGCTTCGATCAGTTGTTGGCGGCGGATGGGTTGCATACCGACCTTGGGCATCTTGCACATCTCCTTAGGCCTTCCGAGGGGCGAATGACGCCGATCGGATTGAGGGCCAGTCTATTTTGTTTTGATTGAACGTTCAATCAACAAAGAATAAGATCTGCGACAATTCGTCGCTGCCTACAGAAAATTCCTACGCGTAATGACGATAAAAACCGACACCTGAAACGGCTCGAAACCTGCGCGGGGCATGGCGCGGTTCGCGATTCGATGGACGTGTTGAAAGGGCAAGACGCTCGGGGCCAGGTTTCGGATGAACGTCCGTCGCCTTTGGCCACGAAAGCGAATACGCAACGCCATTTCGGCAGGTTCGGGCTTTTTTCGGAGTGTCTTTATATCACCCGCCGGTCGGCTGCCAACTAACCGATTGGTCGGGTTCCGTGATGCCTTGTGTTCTTCTCTCGCACTGCCTGGAGCATTTGTGCCATGAGTTCTGCCTCGCTAATAAAGACCCCGCCCGAGAAGGTGACGGTCAACGGTTGGGTGTTCTACACCTCGACCGCGCTGATTCTGTTGTTGACCGCCATTCTGATCATCGCCCCGCAAGAGGCCGGCAGAATGTTGGGCATGGCCCAGGCCTGGTTGTCGCGCAGCTTCGGCTGGTACTACATGGTGGTGATCGCCGCCTACCTGGTGTTCGTGGTCGGTCTGGCGTTTTCCTCGTACGGCAAACTCAAACTGGGCAGCAAGGACGACACCCCGGATTTCAGTTACGGCGCCTGGGCGGGGATGCTGTTCTCGTCGGGCATCGGCATTTCGCTGTTGTACTTCGGCGCGTCCGAGCCGCTGGATCACTACTTCAATCCGCCGGAAGGCACCTCGGCCACCAACATGGCCGCGCGTCAGGCAGTGCAACTGACCTTCCTGCACTGGGGCCTGCACGGCTGGGCGATCTACGCTTTGGTCGGCCTTGCCGTGGCGTATTTTGCCTATCGGCATAACCAGCCGCTGGCCCTGCGTTCGGCGCTGTATCCATTGGTCGGCGAGCGTTGGGTCAAAGGCGCTGCCGGGCACGCGGTGGACGGCTTCGGCATGTTCGTGACCCTGCTGGGTCTGGTGACCAACCTGGGGATTGGCTCGCTGCAAGTGTCGTCCGGGCTGGAAAACCTGTTCGGCATGGAGCACAGCAACACCAACCTGCTGATCGTCATCATCGTCATGAGCACAGTAGCGACCATCGCTGCCGTGTCGGGTGTGGAAAACGGCATCCGTCGTCTGTCCAACCTGAACATCGTGCTGTTCAGCGGCCTGCTGATTTTCGTCCTGCTGTTCGGCCCGACTTTGCACCTGCTCAACGGTTTCGTGCAGAACATCGGTGACTACCTCAACGGCGTGGTGCTGAAGACCTTCGACCTGTACGTCTATGAAGGCGACAGCGCCAAGTCCGACCGCTGGCTGGGCCTGTGGACCCTGTTCTACTGGGCCTGGTGGATTTCCTGGGCGCCATTCGTGGGCATGTTCATCGCACGGATTTCCCGTGGCCGCAGCGTGCGTGAACTGGTTGCTGGCGTGCTGCTGATTCCGCTGGGCTTCACCTTGGCGTGGCTGTCGATCTTCGGCAACTCGGCGCTGGATCTGGTGATGAATCAGGGCGCGGTGGAGCTGGGCAAGACGGCGCTGGAACAGCCGTCGATGGCGATCTATCAGTTGCTTGAGCATTATCCGGCGTCGAAAGTCGTCATCGGGGTGTCGATCTTTGTCGGCTTCGTGCTGTTCCTGACCCCGGCCGACTCCGGCGCGGTGATGATGGCGAATCTTTCCTGCAAGGGCGGCAACGTCGATGAAGACGCGCCGCACTGGCTGCGGATCTTCTGGTCGGTGGTGATCACGCTGGTGACCATCGGCCTGCTGTTCGCCGGCAACTTCGAAGCCATGCAGACCATGGTGGTGCTGGCCGGCCTGCCGTTCTCGGTGGTGCTGATCTGCTTCATGTTCGGCCTGCACAAGGCGATGCGCCAGGACGTGCAGATCGAACAGGAGCAAGCGCAACTGGCCGAGCGCGGGCGCCGTGGTTTCAGCGAGCGCCTGACGCAACTGGATCTGCAGCCGAGCCAATCGGTGGTGCAGCGCTTCATGGACAAGCATGTCACCCCGGCGCTGGAAGATGCAGCGGCGCAGTTGCGCAATCAGGGCATTGAAGTGCAGACGCTGCTGGGCAAGGCCAAGCGTTGCATGGGCGTGCGGGTCGAGATGGAAGAGGGCAACCCTTTCGTTTACGAAGTGAGCCTGGATGGTTATCTGGCGACCCCGACCGAATCGGCGCAATCAGATGAAGCGCGTCAGCGTTATTACCGTGCTGAGGTGTATCTGCACAATGGCAGCCAGGATTACGACTTGATGGGCTTTACGCCGGAGCAGATTACGCGGGATGTGCTCGATCAGTTTGAAAGCCATCGGCAGCTTCTTGGCCGGGTGTATAGCTAAACAGCTAAAACAAAAGGGGCTCGATTGAGCCCCTTTTGCATGATCGTTCCCACGCTCCGCGTGGGAATGCATCAATGGACGCTCTGCGTCCGCTGTTGTGGGACGCGGAGCGTCCCGGGCTGCATTCCCACGCGGAGCGTGGGAACGATCACGCCGCGATAATCTCGCGGCGTTTTTGTGTCTGCGGGGTTTACCCCAGATTCTTGCCCAACAACGCGTGATACAACTCGCTGTCGCCCAGAATCCCCACCACATGATTGTTATCGTGCAGCACCAGCTTGTTGCCGGTCTGATAACGGATCTGCAGCGCGTCACGCATGCCGATGTTCGAGTCCACCAGCGTTGGCTTGCGCTCCAGGCCTTCCACCGCTTGGCCAGGTGCCCAGTTCTGCAGGTTCAGCACCGAGCCGTTCTGCCGCGCGCCTTTGATGGTGTTGCCTTCGGCCAGGTCCAGCCACGAGTCGCCGCCCGGATCGAGGCACACCGAGCCGTTGATGCGTTTGCACTTGTCCAGCGTGCGCATCAGGCTGCGGCCGCAGAGCACGTTGAGCGGATTGGTGTGGGCGACGAAGGTGCGCACATAGTCGTCCGCCGGGTTGAGGACGATTTCCTCCGGCACGCTGTACTGGATGATCCGACCGTCCTTCATGATCGCGATGCGGCTACCCAATTTGAGTGCTTCATCGAGGTCGTGGCTCACAAACACGATGGTCTTGCTCAGCTTGCGTTGCAGCTCCAGCAGTTCATCCTGCAGACCCTGGCGGATCAACGGGTCGAGGGCCGAGAACGGTTCGTCCATCAGCAGAATGTCGGCGTCCATGGCCAGCGCGCGGGCGAGGCCGACGCGCTGCTGCATGCCGCCGGAGAGTTCGTCCGGCTTTTTGTTGCGCCACTGGGTCAGGCCGACCAGTTCGAGTTTCTCATCGACCAGTTTCTTGCGTTCCTTCTCCGGTCGACCCTGCATTTCCAGACCGAAACTGATGTTCTCGCGCACCGTCAGCCATGGCATCAGGGCAAACTTCTGGAACACCATCGCAATACGCTTGGTGCGCATCATCTTCAGCTCGGCGGGCGTGCAGGACGCGATGTCGATCTGGCGGTTTTCATGCTCGACGAACAGCTTGCCGCGGCTCACGGTGTTGAGGCCGTTGATGCAGCGCAGCAGGCTCGACTTGCCCGAGCCGGACAGGCCCATCAGCACGCAGATCTCGCCTTTGTTGATGTCCAGCGTGGCTTTTTCCACGCCGACGATCTGACCGGTCTTCTTCAGGATCTCGTTGCGGGTCATGCCCTGATCGAGCAGCTTGAGTGCCTCGCGCGGGTCCTTGGAGAAGATTACGTCGACGTCTTCGAAGCGAATTATGCTCATGCGTCACCCCCTACTTTAGCGTCGGGTTGTTTGCAGATACGGTCGAGCATGATCGCCAGCAGTACGATTGCCAGGCCCGCTTCGAAGCCCAGCGCAATATCAGCAGTGTTCAGTGCGTTGACCACCGGTTTGCCGAGTCCGTCGGCGCCGACCAGTGCCGCGATCACCACCATCGACAGCGACAGCATGATGCACTGGGTGATGCCGGCCGCGATGCTCGGCATGGCGTGCGGCAGTTCGATCCTTGAGAGCAATTGGCGACGCGAGCAGCCGAAGGCCTTGCCGGCGTCCATCAGTTCTTGCGGGACATCACGGATGCCCAGGTAGGTCAGGCGGATCGGCGCCGCGATGGCGAACACCACCGTGGAGATCAGGCCCGGAACCACGCCCAGCCCGAAGAGGGTCAGGGTAGGAATGAGGTAAACGAAGGTCGGTACGGTCTGCATCAGATCGAGCACCGGCCGCATCATGGTGTAGAACATCGGTTTGTGCGCGGCGACGATGCCCAGCGGCACGCCGATCAACACGCAGACCAGGGTGGCGAACAGCACCTGGGCGAGGGTTTCCATGGTTTCCTGCCAGTAACCCAGGTTGAGGATCAGCAGGAACGAGGCGACCACGAACGCGGTCAGGCCCCACTTGCGTTGAATCAGATGGGCAATGATGGCAATCAGGCCAATCAGCACCAACGGGTTGAACCAGGTCAGCGCAAACGTCACGCCGTGGATCATCGTTTCCAGTGTCACGGCGATTGCGTCGAAGGTGTTGGCGCCGTGTTGCGTCAACCATTCGACGAAGCCCGCGATGTACTGGCCTAAAGGTATTTTCTGATCAATCAGCATGGTAGTGAACGTCCGCATGCAAGGAAATTAACAGCCCGGGCAGGCACGCCTGCCCGGCATAAGCGGTGCCTTTCAAATCAAGGCGCGAGCTTGGCTTTCACGGCCTCCAGGCCTGGTTTACCGTCAATGGTGGTCACGCCAGCGAGCCAGGTATCGAGCACCTGTGGATTCTTTTTCAGCCAGGCCTTGGCGGCCGCGTCAGGCTTCATCTTGTCGTCGAGGATGTTGCCCATCAGTTCACTTTCCATGTCGACGGTGAACTCCAGGTTTTTCAACAGCTGACCGACGTTGCTGCATTCTTCGGCGTAACCCTTGCGGGTGTTGGTAGCCACAGTGGCTGCGCCGAAATCGGGGCCGAAGAAGTCGTCGCCGCCGGTCAGGTATTGAATCTTGAAGCGCTTGTTCATCGGGTGCGGTGCCCAGCCGAGGAAGACCACGGCGGTGTCGCGCTTCTGCGCCCGGTCGACTTGCGAGAGCATGCCGGCCTCGGAAGATTCGACGATCTTGAAGCCAGCGGTTTTCAGGCCGAAGGCATCCTTGTCGATCATGCTCTGGATCAGCCGGTTGCCGTCGTTGCCCGGCTCGATGCCGTAGATCTTGCCGTCGAGCTCTTTCTTGAATTTGGCAATGTCGGCGAAGTCATGCAGGCCTTTGTCGTACAGGGCTTGCGGCACGGCGAGGGTGTATTTGGCACCCTTGAGGTTGGTGCGCACGGTGTCGACGGTGCCGGCATCGCGATACGGCTTGATGTCGTTCTCCATGGTCGGCATCCAGTTACCGAGAAACACGTCCATGTTCTTGCCGTCGGCCAGCGACTTGTAGGTCACGGGCACGGAGATCATGGTGGTCTTGGTCTTGTAGCCGAGGGCGTTGAGAACAACGGAAGTGGTGGCGGTGGTTGCGGTGATGTCGGTCCAGCCGACATCGGAGAAGTTAACGAGGCTGCACTGTGCCGGTTCTGCGGCTTGCGCCAGTAACGGCAGACTCAGCAGGGCGGCCAACAACAACGACGGGGAACCTTTCATGGATGGACTCCTTGGTGTTTTTTTTGGCAGTGTTCCGACTGTGGACCACCGCACTTATGGGTTGCGGTTGGTGGCGTTTTTGAGACAGCTCTACCGCAGCGCCTTGCAATCGAGTCATCCCGATCATGTACCAGTGAAAATCTGACGCCTACAGGGAGGGTCGTATCCAGTACAGGGATGGTCGCTTCCAGTGTCGGTGACGTCGCTTACAGCTTTTTTCCGCCCCCGATGACCTGCTCGACTGCATAAAAACGGCGTATTTGCGGGGCGAAAACGTAACGACGCTGCTGGACATGACTGCGTCGGTGTCAGACGCCGAGCGCGCCGACAAAAGCCCGATGATGCCGGCATTCGGCGGATCGCAGCTTGAGCGTAGCAGCTCCGCCAGCGGGCGCTTTTGCCGCCCGGACCGGTATTCTCAGGAGCTTCGCAGCAATGGCTATCAGCGTTTTCGACCTGTTCAAAATCGGCATCGGCCCTTCCAGTTCCCACACCGTCGGGCCGATGCGCGCCGCCGCACTGTTCGTCGAGTCGCTGCGCGGCAAGCACCAGCTGGAACAGGTGCGGCGCATCGAGGTGCAGTTGTTCGGATCGCTTTCCGCCACCGGCATCGGTCACGGCAGCGACAACGCAGTGATCATGGGCCTGATGGGCGAGTGGCCGGACGCAATCGACCCGGCGCAGATCGGCCCGCGCATTCAGGCGCTGCGCGAAACCCATACGTTGTTATTGGATGGTCGCCTGTCGGTGCCGTTTGTCTGGGCGCGGGACATGCGCCTGATCGATGAAAACCTGCCATTCCATCCCAACGCCATGACGCTGGTGGCCGAAGGCGAGTTCGGTGAGCTGCACCGTGACACCTACTATTCGGTCGGCGGCGGCTTCGTCGTTGATGAGGCGCAAGCGTCCAGTGGTGTGGTCGATCTGGATCGCACCGAATTGCCCTACGACTTCTCCAGTGCGGTCGAGCTGCTGGAGTTGTGCAAAACGCACAACCTGCGCATTGCCGAACTGATGATGGCCAACGAAAAGGTCTGGCGCAGCGAAGAAGAGATCCGTGCCGGGCTGATGAAACTGTGGCGGGCGATGCAGGATTGCGTCGAGCAGGGCCTCAAGCATGAAGGCATTCTGCCCGGCGGCTTGAACGTTCGCCGACGTGCGGCGAAGTTGCATCGCAGCCTGCAAGAGCTGAACAAACCGAACGTCATCGGCTCGACCCTGAGCGCGATGGAGTGGGTCAACCTGTTCGCCCTGGCCGTCAATGAAGAGAATGCGGCCGGCGGGCGCATGGTTACCGCGCCGACCAATGGCGCGGCGGGGATCATCCCGGCGGTGCTGCACTACTTCATGAAATTCAGCGAGGCAGTCACCGACGCCAACGTCGTCGACTATTTCCTCGGCGCGGCGGCAGTCGGCATTTTGTGCAAGAAGAATGCTTCGATCTCTGGGGCCGAGGTCGGTTGTCAGGGCGAGGTCGGTTCGGCCTGCGCGATGGCAGCGGCGGGGCTGGCGGAGATTCTTGGCGCCACCCCTGAACAACTGTGCAATGCGGCGGAAATCGGCCTGGAACACAACCTTGGTCTGACCTGCGACCCGGTCGGTGGTCTGGTGCAGGTGCCGTGTATCGAGCGCAATGCGATCGCCGCCGTGAAAGCCATCAACGCGGCGCAAATGGCCCTGCGCGGCGACGGTCAGCACTTTATCTCGCTGGACCGGGTGATCCGCACCATGCGCGATACCGGCGCCGATATGCATGACAAATATAAAGAAACTTCGCGCGGTGGCTTGGCGGTCAGTGCGGTTGAGTGCTGACCGTGAACCCGTGGCGAGGGGATTTATCCCCGATGGGCTGCGAAGCGGCCCCTTAACCTGCGTTCAAAGTTCTGTCTGATAGACCATGGTGAGAGGTGTTACGACTGCTGCGCAGCCGATCGGGGATAAATCCCCTCGCCACAGGTTGATCTAGCAGAGTGGAGTGCCAGACCAGTCAAAACTGCTCGACAAAAGAACACCCCGATCCAGCCACGCCACCTTTTGGCGCGTCGCAATCAGACAAGCCTCACTGTCAGTCGTGACTTGTCAGTCGTTACTCGACCGTCCGTCGTCCGTGCTTGCGGTGACACTCTGTGCAAATCCGCTGCAGGCCAGTTCCCACAAGTGCTACCGATCTGCTCACGGGCTGCGCGGCAGGGCTCTCGCGGCATCTGATGGCACTTCGAAATGGCGTGTTCCGAGGTCTCGTATAGACGCGTCGCGAGGTCGTTTTCAGGAGTTATTGAATGGCCGTCCAATTTCAGGCACGGCAATTGCTCTGTCATAACAAAGCCTGCTTTCTCTGTGAGACGCGGGCAATAACAAGAGCCTCCGCCTGAGGCCGCCACCCGCTTTGTGTGAGGAGATACCGCGATGACGTCGTTCAACTCCGGGGCCCAACCCCAGAACCGTGCGCCTCAATCCATCGGCTTTCTGCTGCTGGACAATTTCACGCTGATTTCCCTGGCGTCCGCCGTTGAGCCGCTGCGCATGGCCAATCAGTTGTCCGGTCGCGAGCTGTATCGCTGGAGCACCCTCACCGTCGATGGCGGCCAGGTCTGGGCCAGTGACGGTTTGCAGATCACTCCCGACGCCTCCATGCACAAAGCCCCGCCCCTGGACACGGTGATTGTCTGCGGCGGCATCGGCATTCAACGTACCGTAACCCGTGAACACGTCTCGTGGCTGCAAAGCCAGGCGCGCCAGTCCAAGCGCCTGGGCGCGGTGTGCACCGGCAGTTGGGCGCTGGCCTGTGCCGGTCTGCTCGACGGCTTCGATTGCAGCGTGCACTGGGAATGTCTGGCGGCGATGCAGGAAGCTTTCCCGCGCGTGGCCATGAGCACACGTCTGTTCACCCTCGACCGTAACCGCTTCACCAGTTCCGGCGGTACCGCGCCGCTGGACATGATGCTGCACCTGATCAGCCGCGATCACGGTCGTGAACTGTCGGCAGCGATCTCGGAAATGTTCGTCTACGAGCGCATCCGCAACGAACAGGATCACCAGCGTGTGCCGCTCAAGCACATGCTCGGCACCAACCAGCCGAAGTTGCAGGAAATCGTCGCGCTGATGGAAGCCAATCTGGAAGAGCCGATCGATCTGGATGAGCTGGCGGTGTATGTCGCGGTGTCGCGTCGACAACTGGAGCGGTTGTTCCAGAAATACCTGCACTGCTCGCCGTCACGCTATTACCTGAAGCTGCGCCTGATCCGCGCCCGGCAACTGCTCAAGCAGACGCCGATGTCGATCATCGAAGTGGCGTCGGTGTGCGGTTTCGTCTCCACGCCGCACTTCTCCAAGTGCTACCGCGAGTACTTCGGCATCCCGCCGCGTGACGAGCGCGTCGGCTCCAACACCACCCAGCAAGTGGCGATGTTGCCGCTGCCGCAGGCCATCGTGATGTCGCCGCTCTCGGGGCCGATGTCAGCGCTGAGTCAGGCGCGCAATGAGTCGACGTTTGCCAGCGTAAGGCTGTAGACCGAGTCTGATCGTTCCCACGCTCTGCGTGGGAATGCAGCCCGGGACGCTCTGCGTCCCAAAAGGCCGAACGCGGAGCGTCCGTTGAGGCATTCCCACGCAGAGCGTGGGAACGATCAGGTGGGAGCGAGCCTGCTCGCGAAGGGGTTTCTCAGGCGCTGTGTGACTGCTGGTAATCCGAAAGGGCCGGCAACAATTGCTTGTCGATCGCCTGGCGCACCGCCGGCTGAATGCTGGCGCCGCTGGTGTACATGTCCTTGACCATCTTGCGCAGTTCGAATGCGCGAACATTGTCCAGGCCACGCACCGCACACTCGCAGGCCTGCTCGGCGGTGGTACCGCTCGGCACCTGAATACCCAAGGCCTTGAGCTGGCCCAACAGATCTTCCTGGTCAATCAAATCGGCGTACATCATTACGCAAATCCTTCTGTGGCAACGGAGGTCTTGGCTCGATTCTGGTGGCCCCGACCGGACGCGGCAAGGGCGTTTTGTCGCGGTGGCCGGGACGACTATGAACAGGTCGTTTTCGGCTAACCGACTGGATGGGCGACTAGGCACACTGGCGCCAGCTCGCTTCACGAAGGTTTGGTCACCCTCGCCTGGCAGCTCCTCAACAGTACCCTCCTCAGCTCCGATCCTGTCACGGCTTGATCGGAGTTTTTTTTGCCTGTGATTCAGTTAGTAGCGCGTTGTTTGCACTGACGCTTTCGCGAGCAAGCTCGCTCCCACAGTTGAAATGCATTCCAATGTGGGAGCGAGCCTGCTCGCGAAGAACGATGACGCGGTTCAACGTTGCAACACCAGAATCCGCGACAACAACTCATCCCGGTCGACATAGCAGCCCTGGAAATGCCGCGCCCCGGTCGCTGGATCAAAGGCATTGCGCGCATGCAGCGTGCGGCGGTTGTCAAAGCACCACAACTCGCCCGGCTTGAGCCGCTGCATCAGCCGAAACCGCGGCTCGCGGGTCATCGCAATAAAGCGCCGATAGGCTCGATATAGCAACGGCATCTGCGCCACCGACGTATCGAACGCCCCGCGCAGAAAGTTGGCCATGCGAATCTCCGCCACCCGGCCCAGCGCATCCACAGCGATGATCGGCGCCAGGCAGCGATAGTCGCTGTGCCGGTCCTTGTTGCGAAATTCCACAGGGATTTCGCACAGGGCCTCAAACAGCTGCGGCTCCTCCTGACGCAAGGCCTCGGCGATCGCAAAACCATCGACGAAAATGCTCTCGCCACCCTCGGCATCATTGACCAGGCAATGCAGAAATTGCAGCCCCGGTTGCAGCTCGCGAGTCGGCAAATCCGTGTGCAATGGCAGGTTGAAGGCGGTGTAGGCGTTGCTGTCGGCGTCGGCTTTGGATTGCACATTGAACAGCACGCCGAAGTTGCTTTCGCGGATGAAGGAAATCCGCTGCGCGATGAGCTTCAGCGAGCCCGGCTCGGTGGGCACGCCGCGCACTTGGGTCAGGCCGATGTCGCGCACGGCGAGCAACCATTGCAGCAGCGCGGCGTTGTCGTTCATCAGCGCGGTGTAGTCGAACACCGGCAACTGCAGATCGCTGTGCCACAAACGCGGCTGCGGTTTGCCGGCCAGGCGTTCGGCGCGGGATTCATCGTCATAGGCATGCGCGCGCAGCCAGCCCGGGTCGAAGCGGCTGAGGTGACCGTCCTGCCAGTCGATACGCAGGCAACCATCGGTGTCGATGCGCGTGGCCAGCGGTTGCAAATCCTCGGCGGCATCGACGCTTTCGAAGACTTGCTCGCGAGTAACGCTGTAGACACATTGATCACACGGGCAATTGTCGCGCAGCCATACGTGGTGAAGCGGGCTGACACGACCGTCAGCCCATTCGATGACAACGCGATCCGCCAGACCCTGCACGCCACCGAGCGCGCTGATCAACGGATAAGTACGAAAATCGGCAACAGCGACGGCGGTGTTCATGGCGGCTCCTTGGCAGTGGGGATTTACCGAGCGGGTGGCAGCGCGATCACGCGGCCGATGTAAGCGGGAGCGGGCAGGTCGGTCTGATCGGCGACGATGGCTTGCAGGCGATGCAACGTATCAGGGCTGAACGGCGCCGAGCGCGGGCCGGCGAGGTCGACGTGCAAAAGCATCTGTTCATTGCCGGCCAGCGCTTGCTCATCGCCGATTTTGTGCAGGCTGTGGTAGAGGTGCAGGCGCTTGCTGTCGTGGTCGATGATTTGCGTGCGCACTTCCACCTCAGTGTCGATCTTCACTTCGTGCAGGTAATTGAGGTGCAGCTCAAGGGTGAACAGCGAATGGCCGCTGGCTTCGCGGTTGCTGCTGTCCATGCCGAGGCGGTCCATCAGCGCATCGGTGGCGTAGCTGAAGATCAGCAAGTAAAAGGCGTCGCGCAGGTGGCCGTTGTAGTCGACCCAGTCGGGGATGATGGTGGTTTGGTAGGTGGTGAGTGTGGGCATGATTGGGTTCCGGCAGGTGGCGGGTCGTTAGGATCAAGAGCAACCCCCTCACCCCAACCCTCTCCCCCAAGGGGGCGAGGGGGAAAGGGAGCAGATCGGGGGCCTTTCAAAACTCGAGTTCGGCTCGATAGATCAGGTCGGTGCAGCTCGCATAAACACCGCGGTCGGTCCCCTCTACCTCTGGGAGAGGGCTAGGGTGAGGGCAGCGGTCTGAAGCGGAACCATCACTCGCTGAAACTCATCCCATGCTTCTCTTTGGTGGTCTTCACCGCTTCAAGCACCGCCAGCAAACAATCATCACGATAGCGCTCCAGCGCGGAAATGCTGTGCCGACCGAGCTGATCGGTGGTGCCATCGACCACATCATCAATCAATTTGTCGGTCAGCTCCGGTGCCGGCAGATACGTCCACGGCAACTGCAACGCCGGGCCGAATTGCGACATGAAGTGGCGCATGCCGGCATCGCCGCCGGCCAGGGTGTAAGTCAGGAAAGTGCCCATGAACGACCAGCGCAGACCGGCGCCAAAGCGAATCGCATCGTCGATTTCGCCGGTCGTCGCGACACCGTCGTTGACCAGGTGCAACGCCTCGCGCCACAGCGCTTCGAGCAGGCGATCGGCGATGAAACCCGGCACTTCCTTGCGCACATGCAACGGGCGCATGCCGAGGGATTGGTAGACTTGCATCGCCGCTTGCACCGCCTCCGGCGCGGTGTTTCTGCCGCCGACGACTTCGACCAGCGGCAACAGATAAACCGGGTTGAACGGATGCCCGACCACGCAGCGTTCAGGGTGCGTCGAACTCTCGTAGAACTCGCTGGGCAACAGGCCTGAAGTGCTGGAGCCGATCAGCGCATCGGGCTTGGCGGCGGCGCTGATCTTGCTGTGCAGGTCGAGCTTCAGTTCCAGCCGTTCCGGGGCGCTTTCCTGGATGAAATCGGCGTCACGCACACATTCCTCGATGGTTGCGACAAAGCGCAGACGATCCTGCGAAGCACCCGGCGCCAGGCCGTTTTTCTCCAGCGCGCCCCACGCATTGGCCACGCGTTGGCGCAATGCCGCTTCGGCGCCGGGCGCCGGGTCCCAGGCCACTACATCGAGGCCGTGGGCGAGGGCGCGGGCGACCCAGCCACTGCCGATGACACCGCTGCCAAGAGCGGCGAAAGTTTTGATTTCGGTGATAAAGCGCATGGCGATGTCCTGAAGAGTTCGGTGATCCCTGTGGAAACTCTGTTCTCGTGGCGAGGGGATTTATCCCCGATCGGCTGCGAAGAAGTCGTAAAACCTGTGCTATCGGTCTATCTGATGCCCCGGGTTGTCAGGTTTTGGGGCGGCTTCGCCACCCATCGGGGATAAATCCCCTCACCACAAAATTTATGTTCACAGGGAGAAAGGGTGAGGTTCAGCCGCGCTGGGTCAGGCCCATTTTTTTGCGACCTTCTGCCGGTGTGAGCACGCGGGCGCCGAGGCGGCTGAGGATTTCCGTGGCGCGTTCGACCAGTTGGCCATTGGTCGCCAGCACGCCTTTGTCCAGCCACAGGTTGTCTTCGAGGCCGACCCGCACGTTGCCGCCCAGCAGCACCGCTTGCGCCGCCATCGGCATCTGCATGCGGCCGATGCCGAAGCCGGCCCAGACCGCGTCGGCGGGCAGGTTGTCGACCATGGCTTTCATCGTGGTGGTGTCGGCCGGCGCGCCCCACGGGATGCCCAGGCAGAGCTGGAACAGCGGGTTGTCGAGCAAGCCTTCCTTGATCATCTGCTTGGCGAACCACAGATGCCCGGTGTCGAAAATCTCCAGTTCGGCCTTCACGCCCAGTTCGGTGATGCGCTTGGCGCCGGCGCGCAGTTGCGCCGGGGTGGAGACGTAAATGGTGTCGCCATCGCCGAAGTTCAGCGTGCCGCAATCGAGGGTGCAGATTTCCGGCAGCAGTTCTTCGACGTGGGCGAGACGGGTCAGCGGACCGACCAGATCGGTGTTCGGGCCGAACTCCATCGGCTTCTCGCCAGGGCCGATTTCCAGGTCGCCGCCCATCCCGGCGGTGAGGTTGACGATGATGTCGACGTCCGCCTCGCGGATGCGCTCCATCACTTCGCGGTACAGCGCCACGTCACGGCTGAACTTGCCGGTCTGCGGGTCGCGCACATGGCAGTGCACGACGGTGGCGCCGGCCTTGGCCGCTTCCACCGCGGCAGCGGCAATCTGTTTCGGGGTGACCGGCACGTGTGGACTTTTGGCGGTCGTGTCGCCAGCACCGGTGAGTGCGCAGGTGATGATGACGTCGTGGTTCATGATGCGTTTCCTTCAGGCGTGATGGGTCTGTCCGCAGCCCGTGGCGGGGCTGCGAAGCGTGGTTCAGTGGCCTCTCCCATCTGGGAGAGGGAGGTTCAATAAAGGGTTATTTGCTGGTCAGCTGGAGGTTTTCAGCAGCCGGTTTGCCATCGAAAGTCGTCACACCTTCAAGCCAGCGCTGTTTGTCTTCGGGGTGATCCTTGAGCCACTGCTTCGCCGACTCGAAGGCGTCCTTGTGATCGAGCAGCGGCTGCATCATCCGGCTCTCGGATTCGGCGGTGAACGTCAGGTTGGCCAGCAGGCGGCCGATGTTCGGGCATTGCTCGGCGTACTTCGGTGACGTGACCGTCCACACCGTGGCCATGCCTTCGTTCGGGCCGAGGGCGTCTTCGCTGCCGGTCAGATAGGTCATCTGAATGTTGACGTTCATCGGGTGCGGCGCCCAGCCGAAGAACACTACGGCTTCCTTGCGCCGTACGGCGCGATCGACGGCGGCGAGCATGCCGGCCTCGCTCGATTCGACCAGCTGGAATTTGCCCAGACCAAACTGGTTCTTGGCGATCATCGCCTTGATCTGCGTGTTGGCGCCGGAGCCTGGCTCGATGCCGTAGATCTTGCCGCCCAGTTCCTTCTCGAACTTGGCGATGTCGGCGAAGGTTTTCAGGCCCTTGTCAGCCAGATAGGTCGGCACGGCGAGGGTGGCGCGGGCGTCTTTCAGGCTCGGTGCTTCGAGCACTTTGACCTGATTGGCCTCGACGAATGGCGTGATGGTCTGGGTCATCAGCGGGTTCCAGTAGCCGAGGAACAGGTCCAGGCGCTGATCGCGGATCCCGGCGAAGATGATTTGCTGCGAGGCGCTGGTCTGTTTGGTGCTGTAGCCGAGGCCGTCGAGCAGGACCTGGGTCATGGCACTGGTGGCGATCACGTCAGTCCAGTTGACCACGCCCATGCGTACGTTCTTGCAGGAGGCCGGTTCGGCCGCCATCACGCCGGTGCTGAAGAAAGCGGTACCGCTGAGTGCAAGAACGCAGCTGCTGATCAGTCGTTTCATGTCGGGTTCCTCGGCAGTTCGATTATTGTGGTTTCCGGCATCTGCGCGCCGGTGAGGCCAAGTTACGCAGCTATGCACCCGTGAAAGCGCACTGCGGCGACTGGCATTTGCACTGTAGCGACCTGCACGCTTGAACGCCGCCGATAATCGGCGTATCAACGAGGCACGCGACCCGCCAACCGAGTGCGCCCATGTCCCAGGATTTCTACTTTTTGCTGATGCCGGGGTTCTCCGCCATCGGCTTTATTTCCGCGATCGAACCGTTGCGCGTGGCCAACCGCTTTCGCGGCGAGTTGTACCGCTGGCATGTGCTCAGCGCCGATGGCGGCGCGGTATTGGCGAGCAACGGCATGTCGGTCAACGCCGATGCGGCGCTGGAGCCGCTGAAGAAAGGCGCGACCTTGCTGGTGGTGGCCGGCTTCGAACCGCTGAAGTTCATCACGCCGACGCTGGAGCACTGGCTGCGCAGGCTGGACAAGGACGGCGTAACCCTCGGCGCCATCGACACCGGCAGCTTCGTCCTCGCCGAAGCGGGCCTGCTCGATGGCCATCGCCTGACCCTGCACTGGGAGGCGATCGATGCGTTCAAGGAGTCTTATCCACAGCTCAGCGTCACCCAAGAACTGTTTGAGATCGACCGCCGGCGGATCACCTCGGCGGGAGGTACGGCCTCGATTGATCTGATGCTCGACCTGATCGCCCAGGCCCACGGCCCGCAACTGGCGATTCAGGTCAGCGAGCAGTTTGTGCTCGGGCGCATACGCCCGCGCAAGGATCACCAGCGCATGGAAGTCGCCACGCGCTACGGCATCAACAACAAGAAACTGGTGCAGGTGATCGGCGAAATGGAACAGCACAGCGAACCGCCGCTGACCACGTTGCAACTGGCCGAGTCGATCAAGGTGACCCGGCGGCAACTGGAGCGTTTGTTCCGGCTGCATCTGAACGATACGCCGAGCAACTTCTATCTGCGGTTGAGGCTGGAAAAGGCCCGGCAACTGTTGCGCCAGACCGACATGAGCGTGCTCGAAGTCAGCATTGCCTGCGGGTTTGAATCACCGTCGTATTTCACCCGCAGTTATCGCGCGCGTTTCGCCCGCTGCCCCCGCGAAGACCGGCGTACCGCACAGGCGTGAATGGGCTTGCATGAAAGCAATGTGGGAGCGAGCCTGCTCGCGAAAGCGGTCTGTCATCCAACACTGATGTTGCCTGACACATTGCATTCGCGAGCAGGCTCGCTCCCACATTAATTTTCGGCGTCTGAGAGAGGGCTATTTCTTCACCAACGCCGAACACGCCGCCTTGTAAGCCTCATGCTGATATTTGTTCAACGTCCCCGGCAGTTCAAAGTTGTGCTTCTTGGCCTGGGCATTGATCGTCTGCGGCGACAGCAGTGTCACCTCACAACCATCAAGCAACTGAAACACGCCCTCGATCTTGAACGTCGTCGGCCCACCGGCAAACTCGCCCTTTTTGCTGCGCTTTTTGATCGCGATCCGGTCCACCGAGTTTTCCCGCACAAACGACGCCACCTGCGCCGCGAACCGCCGCACTTTCGCCGCCTCGTCATCGTCATCCAGAGCAATCTTTTTTGTGGCGAGAGGGACGTGGCTCAACGTCGAACCGTCGAGCGCCGCCACGGCGATGATCGCTTCGCTGCCTTTGATTTCAATGCCGCAGATGTTCATGGGAATCCTTAGACTGGCTTAAGAGGTTCAGCTTACAGCTCAAACACTCACTCCTGCCCGATCGACTCCAAAAACTCCGACCGCTCATCACTCATCCGCGCCACGCAATCATTCTGCGCAATGGTGAACGCCTTGCTCCCCGCCGTTGCCGGGAACGCTTCCACCGCGCAATCCGCATCCCGCGTCTTCAACCACTGCTGCTGGGCGGTTTTCAGTTTGGCGGTGATGTCGGCCAGTTGCGTCGGGTTCTTGCCGTAGGCGGCCTGCATGCGTTCGTTGAGGCTGGCGTAGTTGTCTTTGAGCAGGTCTTCGGCGGTGCTGCGGCTGTAGGCGGAGCATTCCAGGGTCTGGATGTCGTTTTCCACCGCGTCGCACGGGTTGTTCTCGGATTCTTCGGCGGCGTGGGCGCCGGTCGCAATCAGTGCCAGGGCGAGGAAGATCGATTTCATTGGGGTCGCTCTAATCCGTTGGTAGGTGCAGGCTGCGGCAGATTCTGGCGTAAGCGCGCGGGCTTGAACAGCCAGCCGAGGAGGGCGGCCGACGACCCTTTGTCGCGGATTGACGCTTTCGGCAATTCCCCTGTCGTTTTTGCACCCGGTCGCCCCGGCACCGAGGCATATGCTGGCCCCAAAGCGCCGGCAGACGATTCGGCGCATGAATCGCCAATAAGGGGACGCCTGATGAGCCCAGCCGAACTACACGCCGACAGCATCGTTATCGACGGTCTGATCATTGCCAAATGGAACCGCGAGCTGTTCGAAGACATGCGCAAGGGCGGTCTGACGGCAGCCAACTGCACTGTGTCGGTGTGGGAAGGCTTTCAGGCGACCGTGAACAACATCGCTGCCAGCCAGAAACTGATCCGCGAAAACAGCGACCTGGTGATGCCGGTGCGTACTACCGCCGACATCCGTCGCGCCAAGGAGCAGGGCAAGACCGGTATCCTCTTCGGCTTCCAGAATGCCCACGCTTTCGAAGACCAGATCGGCTATGTCGAGGTGTTCAAGCAGCTCGGCGTTGGCATCGTGC
>NZ_RCOA01000036.1:0-40627 GCF_004307585.1 Pseudomonas sp. Sample_20
AGTGTGTATAAGAGACAGGGGTGGGTTGGGTGTTGGTTTGATCATGATAAAGCTCCTATTAAGTGGAGCCGTCAGGCACTGTCGCTAAACAGTAGGTGGCGGCTGTACGCAGGTTAGCGAACCGGTTATAGGCACCCGGCAGACCCGAAGGTCTCCCGCATACAGCCACCATAGCGCAGTCGCAGAATTGAACCTGCGACGAAGCATGGACCGCTGATGCACCTAATTAAGATCCGGGTCGCTAAACCCGATCGCTGATTCGTCAGCGACCGCACCACAATAGAACCCGCCCTCAAGGTGCACAAGCCGGCGGATTCTGGCGTAGCTGTAGGCAACGGCGCAAGGATTTGTAGCCTTGAGACCGTATCAGCAGGTGTCTTTTAAACAGCTTCGTTTAAATCGAAGAATTGCGCCGAACCTGATGGCCTCTTCGCGAGCAGGCTCGCTCCCACATTGCAATGCATTGCGCCGCAGTCCACCGCACCAGCCCACATCACCCAACCTTATGGTTGATACGGAATCAACTTGTCCCGGTCCATTTCCACCAACAACTGGTCGAGCATCTGCCGTTTGTTCTCGACCCCGGGAATCGGCACATACCACGTCATCACGCTCCAGCCTTCGCGGGAGTAGTTGTAGGTTTTGAGCAGTTGGCCATCCTTGAAGACCGAGCCGCGCAGGTTGTCCTGGTAGTGGTAGGGCATCGGGAAGGTGAACAGGGTGAAGACGTTGACCAGCGCCAGCCAGTTGACCTTGCCGTCGCTGGGTTCGGTGATCAACAGGCTGTAGCCGTTGCGGGTGTAACCGCCGTCGAGCATCGAGAACGCGCCGGTCTTTTTCAGGACGCTGACGGTTTCGCGCTGATGCTGCTCGTCGATGCGCGTATACGCCGGCCCCATGCCGAGCGTGACCGGCACGTAGGCCTGATCGGCATGGTAATCGAGCGGTTGCAAGGTGTTGGCGCAGCCGCCCAGCATCAGTGAGGCACAGAGCAGGCCGGCGACTTTTATCATCGCGCGGTTCATTGCGCGACTGCCGGGATCAGCCGGTCCTGCTGCACATCCTGCGCGAAGGCGCGGGCGATGCGGCCGAGGTTCTGTTCGCGCATCTCGCCGCCCTGATCCAATAGCCAGACGTATTTTTGAGTGATGTTGCGATAGGTGTATTGCTTCAGTCGCTTGTCACCCTGGTACACGGTGAATTCGGTTTGCGTATCGAATTCGTTCGACAGCGGCAGCAAGAACAACGTCGCGGTGCTCAGCAGAATCACCGGAAACGGCGGTAGGTGACGTTCCACATTGAGTTTGACCTTCACGTTGTACTCGTCAGCTTTACCGCTGCCGGTTTCGATAGTGCGGAACACACCGGTCTGACGCAGGTGGTTGCGCAGGCTGGAGCCGTTTTCCGGATCATCGACCATAACGTGAATCGGCTGCAGATAATCCTGAGCGTCCGTAAGCGTGCGCTCGGGCAAGGTGTTGGTCGCCGCGCAACCGGTCAACAGAGCAGCGGCGGTGAGGGCGATGATTTTTTTCATGGTTTGGCATCCACGGCAATACCCGGAATGGGGCCGGTGAAGATGTAGGGCTGAGCACGGTTGAGGTCGAGTTTCAGCGGTTGCAGCGTTGGCAATCCTGGCGCCAGACGTTGCGCAATCAGCGCATCGCGGGCGTTCTGATCACTCCAGCGGAACGCGCAGAAACCGGCTGTCAGGCAGAACGAGCGGAACTCGCCGATGTAATAGGCCTTGCCGGGTTCCAGGCGCATCGGCAGGTTGAATTTCTCCCGCGCCTCTCTCGAGGTGAAAACAGTGCCTAGCCCAGGTTGATAACGTGCGGAAAAGAACTGGAAATCATAGAACTCGTAATCGCCCGGCTTCAGGGGAAGCACGAATACGCTCGCTGCGCCGACACCGTCCTGAACATCCTGCGGCGTGGAGTAAGCGCCGGCCATTTTCCAGACGCCGGCCGCACCGTATTCGGAACCGCGTTTGCGGAAAAAGATTCGCTGGTTGTCAGCGGCTGATTGCTTGAGTGATTGCGGCCCGATTGAGCCAACGAGATAACTGACTGGCTCGCTTGCCTTGGGTTGCAAGGGTTCGCTGACCCAGGAAGCGCTTTCGGTAATGCAGCCGCTGAGCGTCGCGGCGAGCACGACGGCCGCTCCGAGTTTGAATAGCTGAAACATGTACATCCCTGAATCTGCTTGCGTTGATTGACTACAAACAGGAAGGTCAATCAATGCCTTCCTGGCTTGGCTTTTTATGCGGGGGCGCAGAATAAACGAGGTGATGGCACTTGGCTAGCCGCTGTAGGCGCTGCGGTACGCTGAAATCATTTGATTTTGATCTCAAGGAGCAAACTCATGGTTTGTGGCCGACGCAGGAACCTGTGGGCGGGTTGATCGTGTTACCTCAAAAACCCAACGGGTACTGAACGACCACGTAAATCCGGTCAATGTCATCCCCGGCCTGTGCCTCGTTGGCGCGGTGGGTGACGTGCGATAGCTGCACCGACAGATCCTTCGCGGCGCCGGATTGCACGACATATTTCAGGTCGATATCGCGTTCCCAGTGCTTGCCGCCGCTGCCTTGTTGCGGTTGATAGTCGCCGCTGTCGGCGTCGAAGGGGTTGTAGGCGCCGCCCTTGGGCGCGTGCGTTCCGTCGATGTGGCTGCCGCTGACGTAGCGGGTCATGAAGTTCAGGCCGGGGATGCCGAAGGCGCCGAGGTCGAGGTCGTAGCGGGCTTGCCAGGAGCGTTCGTTGGCGCCGTTGAAGTCGGCGTATTTGATCGAGTTGGCGAGGTAGATCGAGTCGCCGCCGACGAAATCGAACGGCGTGTCGCCATTGATCCGTTGCCAGCCGAGCATCACCGTGTGCGCGCCGAAGCTGTATTTGCCGGAAAGGCTGAAGGCGCTGTTGTCGATCTCGCCGGCCAGTGCGCGGCCGGTGTCGCGGGTGTGGTAGAGGTTGGCGTCGAGCAGCACGCCGGACTGTTTGAAGTGCAGATTGCCGTAATACTGGTGCCAGGTGTCGCTCAGTTCTGAGGCGTAGAGTGCGCCGCCGACCGGGCTGGAGCTGAACAGGTCGGCACCGATGAAGCTGATGCCCCCCGCTTCGGTGTTGGCGCCGTAGCCGTAGAAGTTGCCCTGGCCGGAAGAGCTGTCCTGGTTCTTGAATGCAGTGAAATGCCCGGCGACCAGATTGACGTTGTCGAGCTCGGCGCTGTTGAGCAAAAAGCCTGTGGCGTATTCCGGTTGCAGACGTTTGTCGGAGGTGTCGAAAACCGGGGTTTCTACGGTCATTTCGCCGAAAGCCAGAGTGGTGCGCGAGACCTTCAGCTTGAACGCACCGCCAGCGCTGGAATAGTTGTTTTCACTGCGACCATCGCTGTCGACCGGTAACAGACCGGTGCCGGAATGGCCCTTGCCGCCGTCGAGTTTCAGGCCGGCGAAAGCGTGCGCGTCGATGCCGAAACCGACTGTGCCCTCGGTGAAACCGGATGAGAAGTTGCCGATAAAGCCTTGTGCCCATTCCTGTTTGTAGTTTTTCCCGGAGGGCGTGGGCGAGCGGTAGTCGTTGCTGAGGTAGAAGTTGCGCAGCAGGACATCGCTTTTGGCGTCGTCGAAAAAGCCGCTGGCATGGGCGGTGCCGGTCAGACCGCAGAGCATGGCGAGCAGAGTGAGGCGGGAGGGGGCGCGGTTGATCATGGTCAGTGCCGGTGGTCATCAGGATGGCGCTGATGATCGGCGGATTGGCCTGGTAAGGATTGGGCCGGTGTGCTGAGTTGGCAGCCCTCACACCAAACCCTGTGGGAGCGAGCCTGCTCGCGAATGCGGAGTGTCAGTTAACGAAAATGCTGACTGACACAGCGCATTCGCGAGCAGGCTCACTCCTACAATTTGAGTCGGGGTAGTCAGGTAAAACTGTGGCGGCTGTCAGGCCGCCATCGCTGGCAAGCCAGCTCCCACAGAGATTGTGGGAGCTGACACAGTACATTAAGCCAGCGGCGGTGTACGCGGTGGGATCTGGCGTTTGCTGCCGGTGGATTCGAAGGCGGCGGCGAAGCGCAGCAGGTTCGAGTCGTCATAAGCGCGGCCGGCGAAGGTCAGGCCGACGGGCATGCCGATGTCGGCCATCACACCCATGGGCACGGTGACGGTCGGCACGCCGAGGTGGCGGATCGCGAGGTTGCCGTTGGCCACCCAGACGCCGTTGCTCCAGGCGATGTCGGCCGAAGCAGGATTGACATCCGCATCGGCCGGACCGACGTCGGCGACGGTCGGGAACAGCACGGCGTCGAGGCCGAGGTTATCCATCCAGTCTTCAAGGTCGATGCGTCGGGTCTGCTCCAGACCGCGCAAGCCATCAGGCACGGTTGGGATTTCATTCCACGGCGTGATGCCGCGCTCGGCCATGCGCACGTATTCGTCCATGCCGGCGGCCAGATCGCCTTCGCGGTTGGGCAGGGTGCCCGGGTCGTGCGGGAAGATCTTCGGCCCGTCGACGTCAACCAGACGATTGAGTTTCGGGTCGCCATTGGCTTGCAGGAAGTCGTCGAACGCCCAGGCAGTCAGATCCCACAGTTCATGATGCAGAAACTCTTTCGACACCAGCCCACGGGTGAACACGGTTGGCGCGCCAGGGCGGTCGCCCTCGCAGTTGGAAACCAGCGGGAAATCGGTTTCGATGACTTCGGCGCCAGCGGCCTCAAGGGCCTGACGCGCCTGTTTCCACAAATCGATCACGGACGCGCGGGTGTTGATGCGCTGACCGGTCGGGCCGCCAATGCCGGGGGCTTCGCTGGTGCCGGCGTGCGGATCGGCATTGATGTACATGCGCGGGATGGCGAAGCGTTTGCCGGCCAGGGCTTTGGCGTCGGCGGCCAGTTCACTGTACGCAGCCGGGCGCACTTCGCTGACGCGCGGGATCGGCACCCACGGTTGCAGGCGCCAGAGGTCGCCACGGGTGTCGGTATCTTCGGCGACGACCACGTCGAGCACTTCGAGCAGGTCGGCCATGGTCCGCGCGAATGGCACGACGACGTCCATGGTCGGGGTCAACGGCCAGTTGCCGCGCACCGAAATTACGCCGCGCGACGGGGTGTAGGCGCACAGGCCGTTGTTCGACGCAGGGCCACGACCGCTCGACCAGGTTTCCTCGGCCAGACCGAACGCAGCAAAACTCGCAGCGGTCGCGGTGCCGGCGCCGTTGGACGAGCCGGAGGCGAACGGTGCGGTGAGGTAAGCGGCGTTGTACGGGCTTTCAGCGCGGCCATAGACGCCGCGTTGCATGCCGCCATTGGCCATCGGCGGCATGTTGGTCTTGCCCAGGCAGATCGCCCCGGCAGCGCGCAGACGCTCGATGGTGAAGGCGTCGCGATGGGCAACCAGATCGGCGAACGCCGGACTGCCGGAGGCGGCGGTCAGGCCCTTGACCAGATAGCTGTCCTTGGCGGTGTAGGGGATGCCATCGAGCGGGCCGAGGGTTTTACCTTTGGCGCGGCGGGCATCGGAGGCGCGGGCTTCGTTCAGCGCTTCGGGGTTGCGCACGACGACGGCGTTGAGTGCGGTCGGGGTGTCGGCGCCATCGTAGGCATCAATGCGCGCCAGATAGGCTTGCACCAGTTCCACGGCAGTGGTCTGGCCGGACTCGAGGGCGGCGCGCAGTTGGGCGATGGAGACTTCGGTGACTTCGATCATGGGGTCACCTGTTGAGCGTGGATGTTCTGGGCAGGGGTTTTCATAGCGGTTCTCGTTGCACGGCTTGAAGCGACAAGGTCGGGACTGGCGCCTATTTAACACCATGCGGCGGGCGGAGTAATCGGTGGGGTGATGGTTTTGTTGGTAGATGGCCTGAGCATCCGTGCTGCCTGACCTTGCGCTTTCGCGAGCAGGCTCGCTCCCACACCGTGATGCGTAAAGCGATAATGCCGCGCCCCACAGGAAGACCAGCCGAACATGTTCTAGGCTCAGCGCATCCCGAATGCTGCACCGCTCAGGAATGTTGCCATGGAAGAAAAGCCGCTGATTGCCTTCAACAGTTCCAAAGCCTTGCTCGACGTGCTGATCCGCGCCGGGTTGATCGCGACCCTGATGCTGTTCTGCTACGACATTTTCCATCCGTTTCTCAATGTGATGCTGTGGGCGCTGATCCTCGCAGTCACGCTGTACCCGCTGAACCAGAAACTCGGCGCAAAACTCGGCAACCGCTACGGTTGGGCGGCGATTGTGCTGGTATTGCTGGGGCTGGTGATCCTGATGGTGCCGCTGAGCCTGCTCGGCGCATCCGTGGCCGATTCGGTGAAGGTGGGCATGCAAACCGTGGAAGCGGGGCAGTTCGAGATTCCGCCGCCACCCGCCAATGTCGCCGACTGGCCGCTGATCGGCGCGCCGTTGTATGGCATCTGGATGCACGCTTCGCAGGACCTGAGCTGGGTGTTCAAGGAACTGGCGCCGCACCTGACCAGTTGGGGCCGGGTGCTGTTGCATCAGGCCGCCGGCGTCGGCGCAGGCATCGTGGTGTTTGTCGTTGCACTGATTGTCGCTGGACTGATCATGACCCACGGCGAACGCGGCCATCGCACAGCGGTGGCGATCACCACGCGGATTTCCGGCCCGGTGCGTGGCCCGCAGATCGCGCAGTTGTGCACCTCGACCATTCGCGCGGTGGCGCAGGGCGTGGTCGGTATCGCCTTTATCCAGATGATCCTGATCGGTGTGGCACTGGTGATCATGGGCGTGCCCGCTGCCGGCGTGCTGGCGTTGATGGTGTTGCTGCTGGGCATCATGCAACTGCCGGTGCTGTTGGTTACCGTGCCGGTGGTGGTGTTCGTTTTTGCCCATGACGGCGTCGGTGCCGGCACGATCATTTTCGCCGTGTGGATGGTGATCGCCGGGCTTTCCGACAACGTGCTCAAGCCGATGTTGCTCGGCCGTGGCGTTGCCGTGCCGATGCCGGTGGTGCTGATCGGCGCGCTGGGCGGCATGGTCACCAGCGGCATCATCGGCCTGTTCACCGGGCCGGTGATCCTGGCGGTGGGTTATGAATTGTTCATCGGTTGGGTCTATCAGCCGGCCGACGTCAGCGAAGTGCTGGACGAAACCTCCCACGACAATCAGCCATAAGGAACGGCGCATGCGTAACAGGCTGATGGTGCTGGCGATGCTGCTGGCTGCAACACTGTGGTCCGGGCTCGGCCAGGCACTGGAAGACACCACGACAGCAACGGACGAAGCGGTAGAACTGAAAGTGGCCAACCGCAGCATCATGCTGTTTCGCGCGACCATTCTTGGCGAGGCGCCGGCGTCACGGGTCAAGCGGGCGAAGCGGGTGATCAGTGAAGCGCTGGAGGAAGACCCGGAGCTGAAAATCAGCACTGATTCGATCCAGAACAGTTACATGGTGCTGATCGGCAATACCCGTGCGTTCATCGTTGCACCGAAAGACGTCGATAGCCTGGCCTATTCCTCGGTGCAGGAAGCCGCCGAAGGCGCAGCGGAAAAACTGCGCCAGGTGGTCAACGAGACCCGTGAGGCGCGTAACGTGCAGATGATTGTGCGTTCGCTGGCGCTGGCGGCGGTGGCCACGCTGATCTATCTGGCGCTGCTGTGGTGCCTGTCGTGGCTGCGCCACAAGCTGTTGGCGAAACTGCCGGCGCTGATGGATCGCCACACCAAGGCGCTGAAGGTCGGGCGGGTGCAACTGATCGATTCGAATTTTCTCTACCCGTTGGTCAGCCGCTGTCTGTTGTTCCTGCGCTGGTTGCTGATCCTGCTGCTGTCCTACGAATGGCTGGGCTTTGTCCTGTCACGCTTCCCGTATACGCGGCCGTGGGGCGAAAGCCTCAACAACTATTTGGTGGAACTGGCCGGTTATCTGTTACAGGGCATCGTCGATGCGATACCGGGGCTGGGCGTGGCGCTGGCGATTTTCTTTATCGCCCGGGGCGTGACCGCATTTACCCGACGCATCCTGCGCCGGATGGCCGCGCCGGGGACGTTCAGCTGGCTCAACCATGAAACCCTGCAACCGACGCAACGCCTGACGGCACTGGCAGTCTGGCTGTTTGCGCTGGCGATGGCTTATCCCTATCTGCCCGGCGCCGGGACCGATGCGTTCAAAGGCTTGTCGGTGCTGATCGGCCTGATGATTTCCCTTGGCGCCACCAGCGTCGTCGGGCAAGCGGCGGCCGGATTGATCCTGACCTACACGCGGACTTTGCGCCCCGGCGAGTTTGTCAGGATCGGCGAGTACGAAGGCACTGTTACCGAGCTGGGCATGTTCACCACGCGGATTCGCACCGGCCTCGGTGAAGTGCTGACGCTGCCCAACTCGATGATCACCGGCACCGTGACCAAGAACTACTCGCGCACCGTGCAAGGTCCGGGCTACGTGGTCGATACGGTGGTGACCATCGGCTACGACACGCCTTGGCGTCAGGTCGAAGCGATGTTGCTGGAGGCGGCCAAACGCACGCCGGGCGTGCTCGAAGACCCGCCGGCGCAGGTGTTCCAGACCGCGTTGTCGGACTTCTATCCCGAGTATCGACTGGTGGCCCAGGCCATCCCTAGCCAGCCACGTCCGCGCGCGGTGTTGCTGAGCATGCTCCACGCCAATATTCAGGACGTGTTCAACGAATATGGCGTGCAGATCATGTCGCCGCATTACCTGGGCGATCCGCAGCAGGAAAAACGCGTGCCGCCGGAGCAGTGGTTCACCGCACCGGCGCAGGCGCCGAAGGATGAGTGATCCCTAGAAACGCCAGACCACGCCGCCGCCCAGCACATGCAGGGCGGCGTTTTTGTATTCGCCGGAGACCGAGCCGCCGGAGCGTGCTTTGGTCTGTTGCACGTCCATGTCGCCGAGGTAGATCAGCGTGTAGCTCATGTGCACGTCGACATCTTCCTGCAATGCATAGCTGACCCCGGTCGCCAGGCGCCACGCTTCGTTCATCGGGTTGTCGACGGTGCGATCCTTGTCATCCACTGCCGAGGAGTCGTAACCGAGGCCGACGTTCCAGCGCAGTTTCGGGTTGATCTGGTGCTGCGCGCCGATCGAGGCATGCCAGGTGTCCTTGTATTGCCGCTGCGCCGTTCTGGAAGTCGAGCCCAGGCCGGTATCGACTTCCACGCCGACCTTGCCGAAATCGCTCCAGTCCTGCCAGCCGAGGCTGCCGAGCAGCGTCCACTGCGGATCAAGCTGGTAGGACACGCTGGTGGTGACGGTCTGCGGCACGTTCATGTCGACGTTCAGCTGATCGGCGTCGAGACGGTTGAGCGCCAGACGCAGCAGCGGATTGGTGATTTTCTTCAGCTCGGGTTTGTCTTCGAATTTGAGCTTGATCTTGCTGGTCCAGGCCAGCCCGAGCTTTGTGCGCTCGTTGAGGTTGTAGAGCACGCCGACGTTGGCACCCGTGCCCCAGTCGGTGTCCTTGTAGCGCAACTGACCATCCTCGGCGTTGCCCAGACCGAGCACGTTATTGTTGACCGCCACTTCGGTGCGGAAGTAGCCAAGCATGAAGCGTGGGCCGAGGCCGACGGACAGGTCGTCGGTGATCTTGTAGGCATAGGTGGGCTGGAACGACACACCGATAATGGCCGACTCCTGAGCGAAATAGCGCCCGGCCCAGTCATCGTCGTAGTCCAGCGCCAGACCGAAATTGCCGTACATGCCGAAGCCGATCGAGGAGCGCTCATCGAGTTGATGGCTGATGAAGAAGCTGGAGCCGGGCAGGTACTTCAAGGCGTTGCCACCTTCGTTGCCGCCGAAGGTATTGGCGTTGTCGCGGGAGAAGCTGACGTCGCCGAGGATCAACTGCGCGTTGAAGTTGATCTGCGTGCCGGCCAGTTGGCTGATGCCCGCCGGGTTGGTCATCAGAATGCTCGGGTCGCTGGCCATGACCGCAGAGCCGGCGTTGGCCAGCCCGGTGCCTTCGTGGCCGGCCTCGTAAATCATGATGCCGCCGGCTTCGGCCTGGAGGCTGGCGAAGAGCAATCCACCAGCGACCGAACTTTTGATCAGCTTGAACATGTGAACTCCTTGAATGGCATGCAATCCGGTTTCAAGGCTAGCTCAAGCTCGGCGTGGCGTCGGACCGATTGCCGACGCCGCACTGATCAATCGATGCGCGGATGCTGGAGCGCCAGTTCCTTGCGCTTGGCTTCCAGCGCGGCGATTTCGGCATCGATGTCTTCGATTTTCTGCTCGATGTTGTCGTGGTGTTCTTGCAACAACTCCTTGGCCTCTTCGAGGTCGGAAGCCGCCGGGGCCGCGCCGCGCAAGGGCTTGTTGGCGGTTTCCTTCATGGTCACACCAGTGACCAGACCGACCACGGCGATGACCATCAGGTAATACGCAGGCATGTACAGATCGTTGGTGCTTTCCACCAGCCAGGCCACGGCAGTCGGGGTCAGACCGGCGATCAGCACCGAAACGTTGAAGGCACTGGCCAGCGCGCTGTAGCGGATGTGGGTGGGGAACATCGCCGGCAGGGTCGAGGCCATCACGCCGATGAAGAAGTTGAGCAGCACCGCGAGGATCAGCAGGCCGGAGAAGATCAGGCCGATGCTGCCGCTGTTGATCAGCATGAACGCCGGAATGGCGAAGATGAACAGGCCAATGCTGCCGACGACGATGAAGGGTTTGCGGCCGATCTTGTCGCTGATGAAACCGATCAGCGGCTGCACGAAGAGCATGCCGACCATGATCGCGATGATGATCAGCACACCGTGGTTTTCGCTGTAGTGCAGGTTGTGCGTCAGGTAGCTCGGCATGTAGGTGAGCAGCATGTAATAGGTGACGTTGGTCGCCGCCACTACGCCGATGCAGGTCATCAGGCTGCGCCAGTGTTTGGTTGCGACTTCCTTGAACGACACCTTCGGGCCACCAGCGAGGCCTTCGCGGTCGCCTTGTTCGAGTTTTTCCACGTGCTGCTGGAACGCCGGGGTTTCTTCCAGGGCGTGGCGCAGATACAGGCCGATCATGCCCAGCGGCAGGGCGAGGAAGAACGGAATCCGCCAGCCCCATTCTTCGAAGCGCTGTTCGCCGAGAATGGTTGAAATCAGCACCACGACGCCGGCGCCGAAGACGAAACCGGCGATCGAGCCGAAATCCAGCCAACTGCCGAGGAAGCCGCGCTTACGGTCGGGCGCGTATTCAGCGACGAAGATCGAGGCGCCGGTGTATTCGCCACCGACCGAGAAGCCTTGGGCCATTTTCGCCAGCAACAGCAGGATCGGCGCCCAGATGCCGATCGAGGCATAGGACGGAATCAGGCCGATGGCGAAGGTGCTCAGGGACATGATGACGATGGTCGCGGCGAGGACTTTCTGCCGTCCGTATTTGTCGCCGAGCGCACCGAAGAACAAACCGCCAAGCGGACGGATGAGGAAGGGCACGGAGAAGGTCGCCAGCGCGGCGATCATTTGCACGCCGGGATCGGCGCCGGGGAAGAAGACCTTGCCGAGCACATAGGCGACAAAGCCGTAGACGCCAAAGTCGAACCATTCCATGGCGTTGCCCAGTGCGGCGGCGGTGATCGCCTTGCGCATCTTGGCGTCGTCGACAATGGTGATGTCTTTCAAACCGATCGGTTTGACGGTGTTCTTGCGTGATTTCATTGCGCTGTTCCCGCTCGCTGATCCAGATTACCGCTGCGATGCCATCTCCATGATGGCGCCGGCTCTTCTGGCTCAGATACATGCGGACACGAAATAATTCACCGATAGGCTGGAATTAATTTCCTGCCCGCCGCAAATCCTCTGTATCCCGCTACGGCAGCGGCGAATCCAACTCTCCGACCTGACCCAAACCCCCTGTGGGAGCGAGCCTGCTCGCGAAGGCGGCGCTACATTCAACATCGCAGTCGCCTGACCCGGCGCTTTCGCGAGCAGGCTCGCTCCCACAGTGGTTTTGTGTTTTGCAGGGATTTTGCGCACGCCGCCAATCCTGTAGGAGTGAGCCTACTCGCGATGACGGTAGCCCTTTCACCACAAGGCTTAAAGCGCAGCCTTCACCTGCAACCCCACCAGCAGCGCATTATCGATGTCCTGCCCGGAGAACGCGCCCGGTTCGATGATGTATTGCAGATTCGGCCGCAGGGTCAGCCATGGGGTGGCCTGGTAGCCGTAACCCAACTCGATCAACTGTTCGGCACTGTCGAGATGCGGGAACGCAGCACCATTGGCCAGCGCGGCATTCTGCTGCACATCGCGGCTGCGCGGGTTCGGCACGGCGCGGCCATAACCCAGCGCCAGGGTGTCACGCGGGCGGTCTTCGAACGGTTTGTACAAAACCAAGCCGGTGCCGTACCACTTGCTGAACGGTGATGCCGCTTCACTGGCCGCCGAATACTGACCGAACGCATGCAGGCTGCGGCCCTCGGAGGTCGGCGAACGCCATACGGCCTGATCGATCAGCAAATAATGCCCGCCACGTCCGGACACTTCGTCGTCGCTGCCAATGCGTTTGACGTCGGAGCTGTCGTAGTAATAGCCGAGCTTGTACTCACCCGGCAGCTCGCCGGCGTGCTTGTACACCAGCTCGATCGGCACGACGGTGCCGGTGGTGTGCTTCGGCCCCAGATGCCAAGCGCGGCTGGAATTGCCGTTGCTCTCGGGGTCGACGTTGAACGCCGCCACACGCAGCTGCCAGGACGGCGACAGGTCGTATTTGACCCGCACGCCCAGACGCGCGTTGGGGTAGTTGGTCCAGCCGCTGCCGCCGGACATGTTCAGCGGGTGACCGCAGAAACCGGCGTTCATGAAGTTGCACAGAATGCCGCTGTCGAGGCCGCCGAGGTCGTTGCCCATGGCCATGTAGCCGAGCTTCACGTTCAGCGCCGGGGTGAACAGGCTGCGCTCATAACTCAGTTCAGTCAGGCGCGTGTACAGGCCGCCGTAGTTTTCCTGAATCGGCAGGCGGTTGCCGACCAGATCTTCCGAAGCGCTGTTGCCGCGCCGGTCGTTGATGGTCAGTTGCACTTTGCCGGCGTTGTCGACGCCGTAGAGTTTGCTCAGATCAAACTGCACGCCGAGCTTGATGTTCTGCGAGTAGCGCGCCGAACGGTGCAGGCCGCCGTCGGCGTTGTAAGCGGTTTCGCCGCTGTAATCGCCAGTGAACTTGATGCCGTCTTCATCGAGTTGATGACGCAAGCCGCCCCAGTCACCGGTCAAGGTGCTGCGGGTCAGCAGATCGGCATCGCTGGCGGCCAGCGCGGGGAGGGCAGTGGTGCAGCTCAGACCCAGCAACAGGCCAGTGGAAAGCTTGGTACGAGAAAAGCGAACAGCCGATGACATGTGAATCCTTCCTGCTGAAATCTTTAACGCAATAAAACGGCGACGCGGTGCTTTGGGGCACCGCGCGCTTGGGGGAGGTTGGTGGTGCGGCAGCGAGTTACGGCAGGGCGTAAGCCATCACGTAATCGCCACGATCGGTCGACTGGCGTGCGCCGCCAGCGGTGACAACGATGTACTGCTTGCCGGTCTTCGGCGAAACGTAGGTCATCGGGCCGCCCTGGCTGCCGACTGGCAGACGGGCTTTCCAGACTTCTTCGCCGTTGCCGCTGTTGAAGGCGCGCAGGTAGAAGTCCTGGGTGCCGGCAATGAAGATCAGGCCGCCCTGGGTCGACAGGGTGCCGCCGAGGGTTGGCAGACCGATCTTGATCGGCAAGTGCATGCGGATGCCCAGGGGACCGGTGTCTTCAACGGTGCCGACCGGAACTTGCCACGCGACTTTCTGGGTCTTCATGTCGATCGCGGTCAAAGTGCCGAACGGCGGCGCCTGGCACGGAATGCCGGCCACCGACAGGAAGCGGTTCTTGTTCACCGCGTACGGCGTGCCTTTGAGCGGCACAGCGCCCATGCCGGTGTTCAGCGCTTCGCCACCGCCAGCGGCCTGGCCTTTGTTCTGCGACGGGATCATCTGGATCCACAGACCCAGGCGCATGTCGTTGACGAAGATGAAACCGTGCACCGGGTCAGTGGAGATGCTGCCCCAGTTCATGCCGCCCAGCGAACCCGGGAAGCTCAGCGATTTGTCAGTACCCGGCGCGGTGTACAGGCCGTCGTAGCGCATGCTCTTGAAGTCGATGCGGCAGAGCAACTGGTCGTACGGCGTGGCGCCCCACATGTCCGATTCGGTCAGGTGCTGCGCGCCGATCTGCGGCATGCCCACGGATTTCGGCTGAGTCGGCGAGTACGGCTCGTTGGGGATGTTCGCGGCTTTCACCGGTACTTCCTTGACCTCGGTCAGCGGCTTGCCGGTGGCGCGGTCGAGCACATAGATCTGCCCGGCCTTGGTGCCGATGACCAGCGCCGGAACGCTTTGGCCGTCCTTGTCGAAGTCGATCAGGCTCGGCTGCATCGGCAGGTCGAAGTCCCACAGATCGTTGTGCACGGTCTGGAACACCCAGCGTTCTTCACCGGTGCTGGCGTCCAGCGCGAGGATCGAGGCGCCGTACTTGTGGGCCAGTTCGCTACGCTCGACACCATAGATGTCGGTGGACGAGCTGCCCATCGGCAGGAATACGGTGTTGGTCGCCGCGTCGTAAGACATCGGCGCCCAGCTGTTCGGCGTGCTGCGCACGTAGGTTTTGCCGTCGGCCGGCGCGTTGCGATCCTGCGGGTTGCCCGGGTCGAACGCCCAGCGCATGGTGCCGGTGATCACGTCAAAACCACGGATCACACCGCCCGGCATGTCGCTTTGCACGTTATCGGCAACACGACCGCCAACCACCACGGTGGTGCCGGCCATCAATGGCGCGGACGACAACTGATAGTAGCTGTCCGGAACATCACCCAGACCGGCCTTCAGATCGACCTGGCCGTTGTTGCCGAAACCCTGGCAGAACTCGCCGGTGTCGGCATCGACCGCGATCAGGCGGGCATCGATGGTGTTGGTCAGCAGACGACGCTGGCAGTTGGCAGCCGGCGCCGGTTTGGCTTCGATGATCGAAGAGTTGCTCGGCTGAGCGATGGTGACGGTGGCATCGAAATAGGCCATGCCACGGCAGCGCTGCCAGACTTTCGACTGGGCGTTGATCTGGTTTTTCCAGATTTCCTTGCCGGTGTCGGCGTCCAGCGCGATCAGGTTGTTGTGCGGGGTGCAGATGAACACCTTGTTGCCGACCTGCAGCGGGGTGAGCTGGTCTTCGGCGCCGTTGCCATCGCTCTCGGCGACGTCACCGGTGTGGTAGGTCCACGCGACTTTCAATTTGTCGACGTTGTTGCGGTTGATCTGGTCGAGCGCGGCGAAGCGGCTGCCACCTTCGGTGTTGCCGTAGTGCGCCCAGTCTTTCTGCGCCTTGGCCGGCTCGACCGGAGTCAGGCCCGGGCCAGTGCCAGTGGCGGCAACCGTAGGGTGGGCAACGAACATGTTACCGGCGGCAACCGCTACACCCACGGCGAGCACAGCGGCCACGGCATACGCGCCACGACCGGCAGCGCGGCCATTGGCGCGCGCCAGCAGCGGGTAAACCAGCGCGACGACCATGCCGATGGCGCTGAACATGAACAGCCGCGAGAACACCGGCCAGAACACCAGCCCGGCGTCAGCCACGGCCCAGATCGCGGTGGCCACGAGAAATGCGGCGAACAGCCAGGCGCCTGCAGTTTTCTTCAGGGCGATCAGCACACCGGAAACGGTCATCGCCAGACCGCCGACCAGGAAGTACCAGGAACCGCCCAGGCTGACCAGCTTCACACCGCCGACCGCGAGCGCCAGACCGAGCAGGGCGATGATCACGCCAAGGCCGACCAGAATGAACGTTGAAACGCCTGAGACGCGTTGACTGTGGTTCACATTGAAAGTCCCGTTTGAATGAAGCGCGGGATTATAGCGGTAACTAACCATTCAGTTAACCGCAGTTTTGCCATGAAAACGTGCACTTCTGTGAATCAAGCGTGGTGCAGGATGGGCAAAATGCAAGTTGAGAGGGGTTTCTCGACGTCTCGGCGGGGATGGCGAGTCGGGCTTGCAGTTGCAATGCACATATACAAACACCGCGTTGAATTCACCCCTCACCCCAGCCCTCTCCCCGAGGAGAGGGAGCCGATTGGTGGCTTCTCAGAACTTGTGTTCACCTCGGTATTGCAGGTTGGAATCACTCGATCAAACAACTCGGTCAGTTCCTTCTCCCTCCGGGAGAGGGCTAGGGTGAGGGGCTTTTGAGGATGGCCGCGATGGCAACCTTGCCCTTGGCCCGACCTTGTTCGACGTAGTGCAAGGCGTCAGCTATCTGATCGAACGCAAAGATGCGGTCAATCACCGGTTTGATAACTCCAGCCTCGATCAGTGCGGTGATCTTCTGCAACTGAACGCCATCGGCGCGCATGAACAGAAACGAATAATCCACCCCATGCTTGCGCGCCTTGCGCCGAATGCCACTGCTGAGCAGACGCATGACCAGGCCCAGCAGCCAGGACAAACCCTGCTCCCGAGCGAACTGCGCAGTCGGCGGCCCTGACAGGGAAATCAGATGCCCGCCCGGTTTCAACACCTTTAACGATTTCTCCAGCACATCGCCGCCGAGGCTGTTGAGCACCACGTCGTAGTCGCGCAGCTCAATGGCGAAATCCTGCTGCTTGTAATCGATCACCACATCAGCGCCCAGCGCCTTGACCCACGCGACATTCGCCGTGCTGGTCGTAGTCGCAACAAAAGCGCCGAGGTGTTTGGCCAGTTGAATGGCGACCGTGCCAACGCCACCGGAGCCGGCGTGAATCAGCACCTTCTGGCCTTTTTGCAGCCCGGCGACCTCGACCAGGGCCTGCCACGCCGTCAACGCCACCAGCGGCATGCAAGCCGCCTCGGTCATGGCGAGATTGGCGGGTTTCAACGCGATCGCTTGTTCGTCGACAGCGATGCGTTCGGCAAACGTGCCAATCCTGTTTTCAGGCGCACGCGCATAAACCTCATCGCCCGGCTTGAAACGCTTGACCGCCGCACCGGTGCTGAGCACCACACCGGCGACATCGTTGCCCAATATCAAAGGCATTTGATAGGGCAGGATCATCTTGAATTCGCCGCTGCGAATCTTCAGATCCAGCGGGTTGACGCTGCTGGCGCGCACTTCGATCAGCACGTCGTGGGCGCCAACCAGCGGTTCGGGCAGGTCGCCGATCCGGCCGTTCTGCTTGCCGTAGCGCTCGATGAAAAATGCCTTCATTGCGGATGCTCTTTCGGTAGAAACCCGCCGGCATAGCGGCGGGTCTGGATGAGGTCAGGCCTGAGTCAGATAACGTTGCGCCACCGCCGACTGGCGGATCTGCCCCAACAGCCCCTGCCGCGCGGTTTGCATGGCATCCCAGAGCTCGCCTTCGTGCAGCGGCGGGATGGTCACGACTTCGCGACGGTCGAAACCGACCAGCGCGGCATCGACCATATCGCCGACTTCCATGATGTCGGTGAGGGTGTTGATGTCGATACCGGCGCGGTCCCAGATTTCCGTGCGAGTGGCCGCAGGCAATACGGCTTGCACATACACGCCTTGTGGCGACAGTTCCAGGCTCAGGCCCTGGGAGAGGAACAGTACGAACGCCTTGGTCGCGCCATACACCGACATGCCAAACTCCGGCGCCAGGCCCACCACCGAGCCGATGTTGATGATCGCGCCGTCGCCGGCCTTGGCCAGACGCGGGGCGATCGCACTGGCCAAACGCACCAGCGCCGTGGTGTTGAGCGCGACCAGTTGCGCCACGCTGTCGGTGCTCTGCTCGATGAAGGTACCGGAATGCGCCGCGCCGGCATTGTTGACGAGGATACCGATGCGCGCGTCGTCACGCAGACGCGCCTCGACGGTTTGCAGGTCGCTCAGTTGCGTCAGGTCGGCCTGTAGCACTTCGACATTGACGTTGTGTTCAGCGCGCAAACCGGCAGCAAGGGTGTCCAGGCGCGCCTGGTCACGGGCGACCAGCACCAGATCGTGCCCGCGTTGGGCGAAACGTGCGGCGTAGACCGCGCCGATGCCGGTGGAGGCGCCAGTAATCAGAACAGTAGGGCGAGTAGTCATGGTGTGGGCTCTTTGTCAGTTGAAGACTGATTGCGGGCCTTTAGGATGATGATCCAAATCTAAACTGTCAACGGTTTTGATTATGGCCAACATCTATGTATCATCGGCCGATGAATTTTCAGCGCTGGAGGTATTCAACATGCGCGTATCCAAGGCTCAGGCTCAGGCCAATCGCGAGCACATTGTCGAAACGGCATCAGTGATGTTCCGCGAACGCGGTTATGACGGGGTCGGCGTGGCTGACCTGATGGCGGCCGCCGGTTTTACTCACGGCGGTTTCTACAAACACTTCGGCTCCAAGGCCGACCTGATGGCCGAAGCCTCGGCCAACAGCCTGGCGCAGTCCACGGCCGCCGCCGAAAGCATGAGCGTGGAGGATTTCATCGACGTGTACGTGTCGCGAGACCATCGCGACGGCCGCTCCACCGGTTGCACCATGGCAGCGCTGTGCGGCGATGCGGCGCGGCAGTCCGGGGACGTGAAAGCGGCGTTCGCTGAAGGTATCGAGCGCACGTTGCAGACGCTCGGCGAGAAATACCCGACCGCAGCGGATGCACCGCAAGGTGAGGGCCGAACCCGGATGATCGACCTGCTGGCCCGGGCGGTCGGGGCGATCATGCTGTCGCGCGCCTGCCCGGATGATTCGGCGCTGGCCGATGAGATTCTGGCGGTGTGTCACGCTTCGATGACTGAGTCGCTGCCCGCGATCGAAACTGCGCAAGAAGCCACGCAGGACAGCTGAAGCGATCAGTGTTGGCGGTGCAGGGCCTTGTCGAGTGCCGCCAGCAAAACCTCTTCTTCGAAGGGTTTGCACAGGCATTCAAACGCCTGGTAATGCCCGGACTCAGCCAGCGCCGCCTCGTCCCAATGGGCGGACATGCAGATCACCGGAAACTGTCGCGGCAGTTGGCGCATCACGTCGATGCCGGACAGGCCGGGCATGCGCAGATCCAGCAGCAGGCAGGCGATTTCGGCGAAGTCGGCTTCGGCGAGAAACGCTTCGCCACTGGCATAAACCTGCGCGCGATAACCGACCGAACGCAGCAGATTCGACAGGCTTTTGCGCACCGACGCGTCGTCATCGACGATGCAGACAATCGTCGGTCGGGGGTTCTCGATCGCCGTCGGACGACCCGCCGGGGCGCTCACGACAGGCTCGATGGGCCAGGCGAAGGCGCAGCGCTGATCAGTCCGTAGAGTTCGACGAGGTTGACCAGCGAGCGGGTCTGCATCTTCGCCATGATGTGTTTGCGATGAACCTTGGCGGTCACTTCACTGGTGCCCAACTGGTTGGCGATCTGTTTGTTCGACAGGCCACCGACAATCAGCGGCAGCACCTCGCGCTCACGCGGTGTCAGCTGCGCCGCCAATTGCCGCACGTGCTGAACCCGTTGCCATTGATTGAACGCCGTCGCGGCGTGTTGACGGGTGCTGCGCAGAATGCCAAGCAGTTCATCGTCATTGAATGGCTTGGTCAGGAACTCCACCGCGCCGGCCTTCATCGCCTGCACCGACATCGGAATCGTGCCGTGGCCGGTCATGAAGATCACCGGCCACGGCAAGCCGCGCTCGTTCAGCGCCGCCTGCAATTGCAGGCCTGTGGTTTCGGGCAGGCTGACGTCGAGCAGCAGGCACGCCGCGCCGCTGGCGATGTCGGCCTCGAGCAGTTCTTCGGCGGACTGGAAAATCCGGTGCTCGATGCCTTCGGCGCGCAACAAGCGGCTCAATGCGCTGCGCACGCAGGCCTCATCGTCAACGATGAACACCGGCACCGATTGCGTATCGACCAACGGCGGCTGCGCCACCATCGGCGCCGAGGCCAGGGCGTTGAACACGGGCAGTTTGGGTTCGCGGTCTTTCAATAATCGGTAACCTCGACGGGCAACCGTCTGGATGATTTCTTTTTCCCCGAGCAGTTTGCGCAGCGAGGAAATCTGCACTTGCAGATTGTTCTCTTCGACGACGATGTCCGGCCACACCTGATTGATCAGCTCGTTCTTGCTGACGATGCGCCCATCGGCCTGCATCAGTACCGAAAGTATTTCGAACGCCCGCCCTCCCATGCGCAAGGGCCGGCCATCGAGAAAGGCTTCGCGCCGTTCCAAAGAAATCGTGGCTTGGCCGAGTCGGATCATGCGGGCCTCTGCGTTGCGGTGAGAAGGACAGGGCGCGGGCGCCGGGTTATCAGGTTCGTACGCTAGGGGACGGCCTGGCATAAAGCAATTATCCCGAGGGATAAGACGTGCGCTTGTATAGCGCAAGAAACAGCCGCGCAAGGCTCTGGACGGCCATCTTGAGGCTGCAGACGGACATCAGCGCAGCGGCTGGCCCTCTGGCAAAAAAACGCTGGGTATACTTCGCCACCAGCCTGAATCCCATTTCCAGCGGTGAATGCGTATGCCCGGCCAGCCATCCTCCTCTGCAATTTCCCGCGTGGCCGATGCGCCGATGCTCGATGAAGCATGGCTGGAGAGCTGTCGGTTCAGTCTGCTGCGCCGTGACCATGAACTGACCTGGTTCAGCCTCGAAGACAGCCACTCGGGCCAGAGCTGGTTCGCTGTGCGTGCGCCGATCCAGCGTCCGGCGCTGTGCCAGCGGCTGGAGCGCGATTTCCATTTGCAGTTGCCTTCGCAGTGGGCGCTCAACCCGCTCGCGCTGATTCGCTCGGCGGACGGGCCGGTGTTGGTCTACCCGCAATGGGGCGCGCCGCTGGCTGGACTGATCGACGCCGCCGGCTTACCACTCGGACGGGTGCTGAATATCGCCGTCGCCGCCGCGAATGCGCTGGTCCACTCTCGCCATCCGGAATCACCGCAAAACCCTGTGGGAGCGAGCCTGCTCGCGAAAGCGTCATTCCGGCCGACATCACCCTTGACTGACCCACCGCTTTCGCGAGCAGGCTCGCTCCCAAAGTGTTCTTTATTGCCTTGGCATCTGCTGGTCGATGCTGACGACAGCGTCAGGCTGATGGGCTTTCACACCCACGCGCAGGAAACGCCGGCGACCGAACTGCCGAGCCTGGAACACTGGCCTTATCTGGCGCCGGAACAGCTGCAGGGCGACGGCGTCGATTCCGATGAGCGCAGCGACGTCTATGCGCTGTCGGCAATCATCTACGAGGCGCTGACCGGACGCCCGCCGCTGATCGCTCGCGACGCCTCGCAATGGTTGCATGTGCACGCCGCCGTCGAGCCTTTGTCGCCAGCGCAATACCAACCCGACCTGCCGCAAGGCATTTGTCACGTGCTGCTCAAGGGCCTGGCCAAGGAGCCGGACGCGCGCTATCAAAGCATCGAATCGCTGGCCGCCGATCTGACCTGGTGCCTGCGGCAATGGCAGAAAAAAGGCCAGATCGAAGCGTTCCGCCTCGGTGCCTTCGACGCGCGGGCGACGGCCACGCGCGGCGATGTGCTGTTTGGTCGTGATGACGAACGTCAGCAGCTGCTTGAACAGATCCAGCGCGTGCGCAGCGACGGCATCGCTCGCGTGCTGCTGGTTGCCGGCGCACCGGGAGCGGGGAAGTCGACGCTGATCCAGCAAGTCCTGCGTAGCCAGGCACCCGGTTATTGGGCCAGCGGCAAGATCGAACTGCTGAACAATGACCGGCCTTTCGCGCCGCTGGCGCAGATTTTTCAGTCTCTGATCAGCCAAGTGTTGACCAAGCCCACACTGGCCTTGCAGGCCTTGGCCGAGCAACTGCGCGAAACCCTCAAGGGCCGTGGCCGCTTGCTGCTGGACCTGGCACCGGAAGCCGAACTGCTGATCGGCGCCACCGCCGAACTGCCGAACATGCCGGCGCGCCACGCCCTGGATCGGGTCAATCGGGCGCTGCTCGATGTGCTCGAAGTCTTTGCACAACCGGGGCATCCGCTGCTGCTGTTTATCGACGACTTGCAGTGGGCTGACGACTCGACGCAGGCGTTTCTCAAAGCCTTTATCGGCCGACCGACGCGGCATCTGCTGCTGGTTCTGGCGTATCGCGAGGGCGAGTTGACGGAGCATCCGGGCGGCTGGCTCGATGAGATGCGCAGAGCACCCGCGCTGCCAGTCAGTGACCTTCGACTAGGGCCGCTGTCGGTGCAGGCCGTTGCGCAACTGATGGCGGTCGAACTCGATGCTGACGTCGACAACCTCGAGGCGCTGGCCCGCGTCGTGCATTTCAAAACCGCCGGCAATCCGTTGTTCGTCAGCCAGGTGGCGCGCGCGCTGGTGGACGAGCGTCTGCTGCGTTTCGACGCGACGACGCGGCGCTGGGTGTGGAATCTGGCCGAAGTGAACGGCTATCGCTACGCCGACAACGTGGCCGAATTGATGGTGCAACGCTTGCTGCGTCTGCCGGCCAGTGCCCGTGAAGTGTTGCGCACCGCGGGTTACGTCGGTGGCCGCTGTGACGAAACGCTGTTGGGCGATTTGCTGGGGGACGATCCGGCGCAATTGCTGCGTGACGTGGATTATCTGGTCAGCGCCGGATTTCTCCTGCGCGAGCCGGGCCAACTGGTGTTTCCCCACGATCGAGTATTGGAAGCCGCCGCTGCGCTGACCGCACCGGCCGGGCGCTCGGCTGAGCATGCGCGCATCGCTGCCGCCATGCTCGATCAATGCGGCGAGCAGCGGCAGGCGCGGGTCTTCGACATCGCCAGTCAGATTCAGCGCAGCGCCGGCAATGCGCTGCAAGCGCCTCGACGCGCTGAGTTCATCCAGTTATTGCTCGAAGCTGCCGAGCGCGCCCGCGATAGCGCCGCTGTCGAGCAGGCCGTGGATTATCTGCGCAGCGCCGAGGTATTACTTGGCGACAACGGCTGGACGCAGCTCTACCCGCAAGCCTTCGCGGCGCGCTGGCTGGCAGCCGACTGCGCGATGTTGCTGGCGGATCTGCCCGGCGCGCAACAGCGTCTCGACGACTGTCTGGAACACGCTGCCACCGTGCTGGACCGGGCGAAAACCTACCGCCTGCGCGCCAGCCTGCGCACCTTGCATTCCGATTACCACGGCGCAATCGGCGAAGCGCTGGCCGGTCTTGTGTTGCTCGACATCGACCTGCAGCGACACCCATCGAAGGCGCAACTGGGCGAAGCGTTCGAACGGGTTCGGCAATTGGTCGGTGCGCGACGGATCGCTGAGTTGACGGCGTTGCCCAAAGCCAACGAGCCGCGAATCGAAGTGGCCATGGAACTGCTGAGCACGCTGATCGCCTCGTTCTTCGTGCAGGACGACATTGCTTTTTTGCACCTGGCGAAGATGGTCGAACTGACTTTGCTCCATGGCACCACGCCGAGCAGCGGCTACGGTTTTGCCTGGTACGGCGTGATGATCGCCGACCGTTATGGCGAATATCTGGACGGTGTTGCTTTCGCCGAACTGGCGCTCGATCTGACTGATCTGCACGGCTATGAGGCGGGGCGCACCGGCACGCTGGTGGCGCTGGATCAGGTCAGCGCGTGGACCCGGCCGATGGCTTACGCGCGGCAGAAGGCTTTCGCCGCGTTTGAGTGCGGTCAGGCCGGCGGCGATCTGGGCATGTCGTGTTACGCCTGCAACCACATCGGCTCCGATCTGCTGTTCATGGGCGAGCCGCTGCCAAACGTGTTGAACGAGCTGGACGTCGGCCTGAGTTGGGTGCGGCAGTTTCACTACATCGACATCGAGCGCATTCTGCTGGCGCAACAGGCGTTCGCCAGCGATTTGCGCAATGGGCCTGAGCCTCGTTCGATCGCAATGCTGGATGCTTTGGAACATGACCGTTTTGGCCCGCTGCATCGCGACCGCGTTTCACAGCCGACGCTGTTGTGGATGTGGTTGTATTCGGGCATGTCGGCGTTCTATTTCGGTGAAGTGCGTTACGCGTTGCGCCGTTTCGAAGACGCCGAGGCGTTGACGTGGTCGCTGCCGGCGCACATTGATCTGGCGCATTACTACCTGTTCTACAGCCTGGCACTGGCCAGTCCCGAGGCGCCGGGCTCTGTTGCCGAAAAACTGCAGAAACTGGAGCAGCAACGGCAGCGTTTTCTGCCATGGGTCGAGCTCAATCCTTCGACCTTCAGCAACAAACTGCTGCTGATCGAAGGCGCGATGGCCCGCGTGCGCGGCGAAGGGCTGGCCGCCATTCGCTGCTTCGACCAAGCGCAAATCGCGGCGGCCGCTGCCGGATTTATCCATGAGCAAGCACTGGCACATGAACAACTGGCCGTGGTCTGCCTGGCCAACGGCCTGGTCTCCGGCACGCATCATCACCTGCGTGTTGCGCGCGACTGCTATGTGCTGTGGGGCGCTGAAGCCAAGGCGCGCCACCTCGAAGCCCAGCATCCGTTTCTCGCCCACGAGCATTCCCTGGAAGCGGGAACGCCGGTGACGCGGGTGCGCCTTGACCTGGAAGTCGGCATTGAAGCGGCACGCGCGGTCTCGCAAGAGGTGTTGCTTGATCGGCTGGTGGAGACCTTGATGAATCACTTGATGATTCAGGCCGGTGCCGATCGCGGCGCGCTGCTGTTGGTCGCCGAGGGTGAGTTGCAATTGGCCGCTGCCGCGCATGTCGAGGCGGGCAACGTGCGGGTCAGTCAGGACAACGATCGCTCGCTGGAGCAGATCGCGCCGGTTTCAGTACTCAATTCGACCATGCGCACGCGCACGCCGCTGGTGCTCGACGATGCCCGCGCCGACTGCCCGCAAGCTTACAGCGCCGACTTGCGCGAGCGGCAGACGCGCTCGCTGATGTGCCTGCCGTTGCTCAAGCAGGGCGCGCTGATCGGTCTGGTGTATCTGGAAAACAGCCTGGTACCGAAGCTGTTCAGCGCCGAACGCCTGACCATGCTGGAAATCCTCGCCTCGCAGGCAGCGGTGTCGCTGCAGACCGCACGGCTCTACGCGCAACTGGTCGAAGACAACCGCTTGCGCGCGCAGATGGAAGCCGACTTGCGCAGCTCGCGGGCGGAACTGGCGCGCAACTCGCACCTGAAAATGATGGGCGAACTGTCGGCCTCGATCGCCCACGAAATCAGCCAGCCGCTGCTGGGCATTTCATCGAACGCCTCGGCCAGTCTGCGCTGGCTCAAGCGCGACACGCCTGATCTCGACGAGGCTATTCAGGGACTCGAAGACATCCGCTCCGACAGCGCCCGTGCCACCGAGATCGTCCAGGCCTTGCGCGCATTGGCCAGGCAGGCGCCGTTGCAACGATTGCCGGTGTCGATTGACGCGTTGATCGGTGAGGTCGTGCAACTGACGGCGAGCGATTTGCACAATCGCGGGGTGAGCTTGCACACGCAACTCAACGCTGCTGACCCGGTGCTGGGGGATCGGGTGCAGATCCAGCAGGTGATCTACAACC
Organism: Pseudomonas sp. Sample_20; assembly: GCF_004307585.1. NCBI lineage: Bacteria > Pseudomonadati > Pseudomonadota > Gammaproteobacteria > Pseudomonadales > Pseudomonadaceae > Pseudomonas > Pseudomonas sp. Sample_20. The sequence continues at coordinate 25,334 of NZ_RCOA01000036.1, forward strand.
TGATCGTCAACGCGCTGGAAGCAATGGCTGGGCAGGGCGTGACTGACGGGCGCCTGGTGATTGAGTCGACGCTGTCCGATGGGCAGGTCTGCGTGGCTTTTCAAGACAACGGGCCGGGGATCGCCGAGCATCAGCGTGAAGAAATTTTCGATGCGTTCTTCACCACCAAGGGCAGCGGCATGGGCATGGGCCTGGCGATTTGCCGAACGGTGATAGGCGCCCATGGCGGGACGTTGCGCGTGGAAGACAGCGAAGAGGGCGCGCGGATCTGCTTCAGACTGCCGCTTGCGCCGGACGCCAGGATCAAAAGCCCCTCACCCTAACCCTCTCCCGGAGGGAGAGGGGACTGACCGGGGTGTTTGGGGGAGATACGCCGACGTGAAAGTCCGAGTTGAACTCAGGACTGGAAAAACACCAAATCAGCTCCCTCTCCTCGGGGAGAGGGCTGGGGTGAGGGGGGAGTTCACCGCCGTACCAACGCCGACCACCAGCGCTCTACCGCAAAAAAAAAGCCGCGAAAAATCGCGGCCAAAAGGGAGGAGTGAACAAAACCCTTTGAAATCCGACTCAGGGCCGCAGTTCCGTCAAGCGCTGGCCCATCGTCGAATTCAGCAACCCATCGCTGAGCCGCCAAACATCCGCATCCACCGGCGCCACCCGCGCTCCGCACATCAGTTGGCGCCAGACCTTCGGCGGCATTCCCACCATGCGCCCGAAGGTGCGGGTGAAGTGCGAGTGATCGGAAAATCCGCATTCATAAACAATCTCGGTAATCGCCATCGAGGTCAGCAACAGCCCTTTGGCTTTGTCGATCTTCATCTTCAGCATCCATTCCTGAGGTGAGCAGCCGGTGACGATCTTGAACGCCCGGGAAAAGTGGCTGCGTGAAAGATTGCAATGTTCGGCAATCTCGCTGACGCGCAGGCTGCGGCTCAGATCGTGCAGCATGTAGGCCTTGGCGCGGCGTTCCTGCCAGCCGGACAGTGCGCCCAGTGGGCGCGCCAGGTGGCAGGAAGGGTCTGACTTCACCGATTGCGGGTTCATGGCGGCTCTCCTGATCGATGGGCAAAGTCTGGCCGCAGGCTTTATTTAAAGTCCTTAAACAAACCTTAAAAGTTATGAAGCCCAAGCCTCAGGCGTGAAACGGGTAATCGACGTAACCACGCTGATCGCCGCCGAAGAAGCTGCTCGGATCCGGCGTGTTCAACTCAAGCCCGTCGTGCAGCCGACGCGGTAGATCCGGGTTGGCCAAAAATGGCCGGCCAAAAGCAATGATGTCGGCGCGATCGGCGTTCAGCGCCTGTTCGGCGGACTCGGCGTCGTAACCGCCAGCGAGGATCAGCACGCCGTTCCAGGTCTGGCGCAGCTGGGCAATGATCGCGTCCCAGCGCGGGTCGAAGTTTTCGTCCTTGACCGTGCCGACCATGGCCGGCTCGACCAGATGCAGGTAGGCCAGATTCCACTGGTTGAGCGCCGCGACCAGATAACCGAAGGTCGCTTCAGGCGTGTCATCGCCCATGCCCATGAAGCGGCCCATCGGCGTCAGACGCACGCCGACGCGCTCGGCGCCGACTTCATCAGCGACGGCGGCGACCACTTCGAGCAGAAACCGCGCACGGTTTTCCACGTTGCCGCCATAGGCGTCATCACGCTGGTTGCTGTTGCTGTTGAGAAACTGGTCGAGCAGATAACCGTTGCCGGCATGGATCTCCACGCCGTCCATGCCAGCGTTCAACGCGTTGCGCGCAGCGCGGCGATAGTCGTCGACGATGTCGGCGATCTCCGCCGTTTCGAGGGCGCGCGGCACTGGCACATCACCCCATACGCCGTTGCCTTGTTCATCGACGATAAAAGTCTTGCCCGGCACAGGCAGGGCGCTCGGCGCCACCGGCAAACCGGCGTCCGGCTGAAAGCTTGGGTGCGAGACCCGGCCGACGTGCCACAGCTGCATGAAGATCAGACCTTCGGCCTCGTGCACCGCCGTGCTGACTTCGCGCCAGGCCTGCACTTGCGCATCGGTGTAGATCCCCGGCGTCCACGCATAGCCCTGGCCTTGCTGAGAAATCTGCGTGGCCTCGGTGATGATCAGCGCGGCACTGGCGCGTTGGCGGTAGTACTCGGCGTTCATTGCGGTCGGCACGTCGCCCGGTTGGCCGGCGCGCGAGCGGGTCAAGGGCGCCATCGCCACGCGATGGGCAAGGGTGTAAGGGCCGAGTGCGATAGGTTGAAACAGGCGACGGGTCATGGGTAGCTCCGGATTTTGATGAGTAGGGTTCAAGTGCGGCAGCCAGGTGCCGCGCGCTGTGCAGGTAACTTAACCGGGGGTGGCGGGGCTGATAATCCGTGGCCGGCGCTACGCAGTTTTGCGCGCAACGCAACGGCACCCGCGCTCATCGCTGATGAACGCGGGCGTGGTTCAGGCGGGTTGGCTCGAGCGAGTCAGCGGCAGATTCAGCCAGCGCCGGCCGGTGGCATTGCTGACCGCATTGCCGAGGGCAGCAGCCATTGGCCCTTGGACGATTTCGGCAGCACCGAGGAAGGGTTCGCCCGGTTGATCAAGCAAATGCACGTCGACTTTTTTCGGCAATTGCGTAAAGCGCAGAATCGGATAACCGCTCCAGTCGTAGCTGCGAATGCCGCCGGCGTCGTAGGCGACTTTTTCGTAGAGCGTCCAGCTTGTCGACTGGACGATGCCGCCCTCGACCTGATTGCGCAGGCCATCGGGGCTGACGATCTGGCCAACGTCGACCGCCGTTACCACATGATCGACACGGATCTCGCCAGTCTGCGGATGCACCCGCAGTTTCACCGCGAGGGCGCAGTAACCCATGATGTTCTTGTAGCGGGCGAAGGCAAAACCGATTCCCGCGCCGGGTTCGCTGCTCTTGTGGGGCCAGCCGATTTCGTCACGCACGCGCTCAATCACAGCCCGGGCACGTGGGTCGCGCAGATGCGCCAGGCGCAACGCTACCGGATCAAGGCCAGCCTTGATCGCCAACTCATCGATACCCGCCTCAATGGCGAAGATGTTGATGTGCGCACCGAGCGAGCGCATGGCCGAAGTGCGGAACGGCATGGTGGTGACGAAATTCATGTTGATCCGCGTCGCGCCCAGTTCATACAGCGGCACCGCGTTGCGATCGCCGTCACCTTCGGGCTGGGCGATCGGCACCGAGGGCGCCGAGGTGAAGGGTTTCGCCAACAGGCGTGCCGGCAGCAGGCGACCAGCGTTGACGATGCGTTCGTTGTGCGGCGTGGTCCACAGCTCGTAGTTCCAGTCCTGCAAACGGCCCTGACTGAGGCCGGCATCGACTTCGGTGACCATCGCCGAACTGTACGGCTCCCAGAGATTTTCCTGCTCGCGCATCCATTGCACCCTGACCGGCGTGCCCGGCAGGCGCATGGCGATCAGCGCGGCATCGGCGGCGGCATCATCGGCGCCGTTGTGGCCGTAGCAACCCGAGCCTTCGGTATGAATGCAGCGCACGCGGTCCGGCGGCAGCCGCAGCATTTCGGCGATACCGGCGCGCAGCGGATAGACGCCCTGGGTGTGGGTCCACACTGTGAGCACGCCGTCGTTGAACCAGGCCACCGCACAGGACGGGCCGATCGAACCGTGCATCAAATATTGCTTGGTCACCCGCGCTTTGAAACGCGTTTCGGTCGCGCCGCCGGGATTGCCGTTGTTGCTGATCGGATAGCGCTTGGAGGGCAATTGCTTGAGCAAATCATGAATCCCGGCGGCTTCGGGAATCGCCTCGCCGCCACTCCACTTGGCACTTTCCATGCCGGCGCGCATGGCCTTGATCGCTTGCCACTCATCATGGGCGACCACGGCCAGATAGTTGCCGTCTCGAATCACTTTGACCACGCCGTTCAACGCCTCGATGGACGCGGCATCGAACGCCTGTAACGTGCAGCCGGGACGCGGCGGGCGAATCACCCGCGCATGCAGCATGCCCGGCAGGCGCATGTCCTGGACGAACGCCGCGCCGCCGCTGACCTTGGCCGGAATGTCCAGGCGCGGCAGGTTGTGGCCGATCAGTTTGAAGTCGGCCGCCGCCATCGCCGGTGATTGCGCCTTGGCGTACTGGTGCACATCGACATGCCTGACCGCGTCGGCATAAGCCATGCGCTGGCCGGTCGGCCCTTCGATGATGCCGTCGCGAGTGCTCAGTTGCACAGCGTCGATTTGCCAGCTGCGCGCGGCGGCGTCGACGAGCATTTCTCGCACCTGCGCGGCAGCGTTGTACAGCGCGGTGCCGCTGTCGAAAATGCTGTGGCTGCCGGCGGTGTAGCCTTCGTTGGGCGTCAGCGCGGTGTCGGCGGTGAGCAAGTTGATCGCGCTGGCCGGCACCTGCAACCGCTCGGCAGCAATTTGCAGCAACGCGGTTTTCACCCCGGTGCCCAGTTCGACCTTGCCGGTGTACACGGTGATGCCGTCGGCGCCGATGCGAATCCACGCGTCCAGGTATGGGTTGGTGCGCAGGCTGCCGGGCAGGTCGGGGGCCAGCACCACGGTGCCAAGGGTGTCGACTTCGGTGTCGGCCAAGGCACGCCGCGCTACCGGCATCAGCGTGAAGGCCATGAGCAACGCGCCGCCACGCAGGAAGGCCCGGCGGCTGGGGTTCAAGCCGTTTGCTTCACTCATGTCAGGCTCCCGTTATGCCCGGCCACCTGTTTGATCGCCTCGATGATGCGCAAGTGCGTGCCGCAACGGCACAGATTGCCGGCCATGTGTTCGCGGATGGTTTGTTCGTCCGGGTGCGGGTCACGTTCGAGCAACGTTTGCGCGCGCATCAGCATGCCGGCGATGCAGTAACCGCATTGCGCGGCCTGCTTGTCGATAAATGCCGCCTGCAACGGGCCGGGTTTCTCTGCGCTGCCGAGGCTTTCCACGGTGCGTATCTTTTTTCCTTCAAGGCCTGCGCACGGCGTGAGGCAGGCGAACACCGGTTGGTCGTCGACGATCACCGTGCACGCGCCGCACTGGCCCAGGCCGCAGCCGTACTTGGCGCCGTTGAGGTTCAAGTGATTGCGCAGCGCGTACAGCAGCGGCATGTCCGGTTCCAGCTCCAGCGCTTGGGCGGCTCCATTGACGGTGAGAGTGATCTGGCTCATTTCGTCTCCTGACGTAACGCTTCAATAGTGGAAGAAAGGTCGGCCCATGGCTGATCGGGTCTGGCTTGCTCGCGCAAGTACGCGGCGAGTGCGCCGAGCTGGGCGTTGTCGAGGCTGGCGGCGAACGGCGGCATCACCGGGCCGGGGGCGCCGGGAATGGCGGGCACGCCTTCAAGCACGGTCTTGAGAAAGTTGCGCGGGCTGGCCGCTTGCAGCGCCGAAGTGCTTGGCAGGCCTGGGCGGCCGTCGATTTCACGCATCGGCGCGGCGGGTGCGTGACATCCGGCGCAGGCGCTACTGAAGAGCAGGGCGCCGCTGCTGTGATCCGCTGGACTGCTCGGCGACCTTTGCGCGGTGGTTTCGCTCACCGCGTGCGGGTTTTGCAGGCTCAGCAGGTAGTCGGCAATCGCCTCGGCTTCACTGGCCGGCAAGCGCGCCAGACTCAGGCTGACCGGGCGCATCGGGCCGGCGGGTGTGCCGTGGCCATCGACGACATCGGCGCGCAGATAGCCGACCAATTGCTCGCGATTCCACGGATTGGCGCGCTGCCCGAGGCCGACCAGGGCCGGCGCTTCCCAGCCATCGACGCTGCCGCCCTGCAGATATTGCGAGGATTTCTCCGCGCCAATCAGGTTCAGCGGCGAATGGCAGCCGGCGCAGTGGCCCGGGCCGTCGACCAGATAGCGTCCGCGATTCCATGCCGCGCTGTGTTCGGCCAGCGGCGTCAGTGGCTCGCCATGCAGAAACAGCAGGTTCCAGAACGACACCAGCGGGCGGATGTTCATCGGGAAATTCATCTGGTTCTGCCGCGCCGGGGCGTGTACGGCGGGGCCGCTCATCAAGTAGGCATAGGCGTCGGCGATGTCTTCGGAGCTCATGCGCCGGTAGTGCACGTAAGGAAAGGCCGGGTAGAGAAAGTGGCCGTCGCGGGCAATGCCTTCGCGCATCGCCCGCTCGAAGGCCGGCAATGACCACTCGCCGATGCCGGTCTGCGCATCCGGGGTGATGTTGGTGCTGTACAGCGTGCCGAACGGCGTCACCAGCGGCAGCCCGCCAGCCAGGTATTCGCCGCCGGGGCGGGTGTGACACACCGCGCAGTCGCCGGCCTCGACCACTCGTGCGCCGCGTTGCAACTGCGCAGTATCGAATGACGTCGGCCGTTTGATTGGTGCGATCGCCGGGCGCCACATCAGCGCGACGGCGGCGATCAGGCCGAGCACCGCGAGCACGCCGACGCTGATCCACAGGGTTCTGGATTTGAGCAAATGGCTGTTCATGGTCGGCAGAAAAACGCGGCGGACAGTGGCAGGACGAGTGCAGTGCGGGTCATGGAAACGCTCCTTGTAGCAGCCGGGGAAGGGCGCCGATGCGGACGTCAGCGCCAGGGCCAAAGCGTAGAGAAGACCCTTGCAGCGGAGAATCACCGGCCCGCGCAACAGCGCGTTGCGCCACAAGCAACGTTGCGCGCCACGCATCAGTGCGTTGCCAGTGGCACGGATTCTCGCCCCCGCCGGCTGACCGTAGCCTTGGCACAACTTTCCCGAACTCAACGAGGTGTCACCATGCTTACGGGCAACCCTGCCGTTGCGGCCCCGGCCGAACAGCCTGCTTCACTCTCCGGCCTGATGGTCGCGTTTCTGGCATTTTGCTGCGGCGCGGTCGTCGCCAACCTGTATTACGCGCAGCCCATCGTCGAACTGATCGCGCCGCAGATCGGCCTGTCCAGCGCCAATGCCAGCCTGATCGTGTCGCTGACGCAGTTCGGTTACGCGCTGGGCTTGTTGCTGCTGGTGCCGCTGGCCGACCTGATGGAAAACCGCCGTCTGGTGGTCGGCTTCACCCTCGCTGCGAGTGTCACGCTGCTGTGTGCTGGCCTGACTCATTCGCCGTCGCTGTTTCTGCTGCTCTCTTTGCTGATCGGCCTGACCTCGGTGGCGGTGCAGATTCTCGTGCCGTTGGCTGCGCATTTGGCGCCGGAAGCCAGCCGGGGGCGCGTCGTCGGCAATATCATGAGCGGCCTGCTCTTGGGGATTCTGCTGTCGCGGCCGCTGTCGAGTCTGTTGGTTGAAGTGTTCGGCTGGCGCGGGGTGTTTTACAGCGCGGCGGCACTGATGGCGGTGATCGCGTTGATTACCGCTGTGGCACTGCCGCGCCGGGTGCCGACGCACAAGGCCACTTATGTCGCGTTGATCGGTTCGGTGTTTGCCCTGGCCCGGCGCTTTCCTGTGTTGCGCCAGCGTTCGCTGTATCAGGGTTTGCTGTTCGCCAGTTTCAGCCTGTTCTGGACCCTCGCGCCGATTGAGCTGATGCGTCACCACGGTTTCAGCCAGGCGCAAGTGGCGATCTTCGCCCTGGTCGGTGCGGTGGGTGCGATTGCCGCGCCAATTGCCGGGCGTCTGGCCGATGCCGGGCACGGTCGTCGCGGTACTTTGGTGGCGTTGCTGCTGGCGCCGCTGTCGCTGTTGATCGCTGCGCTGCCGGGCAGTGGTTATGTGTGGCTGGTGGTGTGTGCGGTGCTGCTGGATTTTGCCGTACAACTGAACATGGTCCTCGGCCAGCGTGAGGTCTACGCCCTCGACCCGCACAGCCGCGCACGCCTGAATGCGGTGTACATGACCAGCATTTTCGTTGGCGGCGCCCTCGGCTCACTGGTCGCCAGCCCGCTGTATGAACACTTCGGCTGGAACCTCTCGGCCGTCGCCGTAGCGGTGTTGCCGGCGCTGGCGCTGGCGTTGTTCCTGAGTCGCAAGGCTGATGGCTGAGGTCGCGATGAGGCCCGGCAAGCACGACGATACAAGACGTGTGGCGGGCGCTGATGCACAATCAGCGGCGTTCCCTCACCACCGGATCCCGCTTATGGACAAGTTGCTGGCCTTGAAGATGTTTGTTGAAACCGTGCGCTGCGGAGGCTATTCCTCGGCGGCGCGCAAGCTTGGGATTTCGACGTCTTCGGTGACACGGCAAGTGGCGGGGCTGGAAAACGAGTTGGGCGCCAGCCTGCTCAATCGCACCACGCGCAATACCAGCGTGACCGTCGCTGGCCAGACCTATTTCGAGAAGGCCGTGGCCATTCTCGATGCCATCGACGAAGCCGATGCGGTGGTCGCCGATCGTGGCAGTGATGCCCAGGGCCGCTTGCGCATCAGCGTGCCGGTGGAGTTTGGCCGGCGACTGATTGCGCCGCACCTGAGCCGCTTGCTTGAACGCCATCCCGGGCTGGAGATCAGTCTGTCGCTGAGCGATCAGGTCAGCGATTTGCTCAGCGAGCAGATCGACGTTTCAGTGCGGCTCGGCTCGACGGTAGTCAGTGAGGACATCGTCAGCAAACGCGTCGGCCACTTTCAGCGTTGGATTGTCGCCAGCCCGGATTATCTGGCGCGCAGCGGCGTGCTCGAACATCCGCGGGATCTGCTCGAGCATCAATGCCTGCGTTTCGATTACGGCGGCAGCCATCACCACTGGACCTTTCAGGGCGACGAAGAGCCGATTCAGCTCAACGTTGCGGGTCGCCTGCAAAGCAACAACGCCGACATCCTGCGCGAAGCCGCGATTGGCGGTGGCGGGGTGGCGCTGCTGGCCGACTGGCTGGTGCGCGATGACGTCGCCGCCGGGCGCCTGACGCGCTTGCTTGAGCACTACGAGGTCAATCCCGGCAGTGCCAGCAGTTGCATCAACGCGCTGTACTTGCCCAACCACCGTGGTTCGAGCCGGATCAACGTGTTCATCGATTTTCTCGTGGAAATCCTCAAACCCGCCGCACCCGCTGCTTAGCACTGCACACTCTGTTGCTGCAGCCGCTGCACACTGCTTGTATGCTTGCGCCCCGGAACACGTGGCCGCCGTGAGTGCCGACGTTCGAATGATGGCTGGAATGGATACCGGACTTCCTTAAGGTACTGACGTGAAGCGTGATACTCGCCTTGTAATGCTCCTGCTGCTGGTGATTGGCTGTTCCCTGACTTCGCTGACGATCTGGAAAGTCTGGTCTTCGCGCGAGCGTGCGCTGGCCGAGGTCGATGTGCATGGCCTGAACCTGACCCAGGCGCTCAACACCTACACCGAAGGCATCGTCCGGCAAAGCTCGCTGCTCTTGCTCGGGCTGGTCGAGCGTCTGGAAACCGAGGGCAACGGCCCAGCGCAGATTCAGCGCATCCAGAGCCTGATCGACCGCCAGCAGCCGCTGATGCCCCAGCTCAGCGGCATCATCATCTATGACCGGAACGGGCATTGGCTGATGTCCTCCAACCGACCGATTCCGGAGGGCGCCAACAGCAGCGACCGCGCCTATTTCATTCACCACCGTGAAAACCGGAGCCGCGAGCCGTTCATTGGGCCGCCGATCCAGAGCCGTGCCAATCACGAATGGGTGGTGACCATCAGTCGGCGCTTCAATGACGCCGGTGGCCAGTTCGCTGGCGTTGTAGCAGTGACGCTGGGGGTGGAAAACTTTCTGCGCGTGTTCGGCAAGCTCGACGTTGGCCAGGACGGCGCGATCGGTCTGTCGTACACCGATGGCACGCTGCTGGTGCGCTACCCGTTCCGCGAGCAGGACATGGGCCGCAACTTCTCCAAATCGCCGATTTACGCCAAATACCTCGTTGACCGCTCGGTCGGCACTGCCTCCTACACCTCCAGCCTCGACGGTGTCGAGCGGCTGTACGCGTTCCGCAAAAGCGAAACGCTACCGCTGATCACCACCGTGGCCCTGGGCAAGGACGAAGCGCTGGCGGCGTGGCGCATCGAAGCGGCGCTGTCGGCGGTGGTGGTGATCGGGCTGCTAGGGCTGACCGGGTTGATCGGCTGGTTCCTGATCCTTGATATCCGCCGCCGCACCGAGGCTGAAGAAGCCTTGCGCGATGCCCAGCAGCAGCTGCTTGCGTCCAATCGACAACTGGAATTGCTGGCGCTGAAGGATGCGCTGACCGGCCTGGCCAACCGCCGCTGTTTCGATGAAACGCTGACGGTGGAAGCGCGGCGCGCGCAGCGTGACGGGACCTCGCTGGCCTTGCTGATGATCGATATCGACCACTTCAAATTGTTCAACGATGCCTTGGGCCACGTCGCCGGCGACGCCTGCCTGCAAGCGGTCAGCAAGATTCTTGAAGGCTGCGTGCGACGCCCCTCGGATCTGGTCGCGCGTTACGGTGGCGAGGAAATGGCGGTGATCATGCCGGCCACCGACAGCGCCGGGGCGACGGTGGTGGCGCAACTGATGCTCGAGCGCTTGCAGCAGGCGAACATCGCCCACCCGGGCAGTCCGTTTGCTCGGATTACGGTGAGTATCGGTATGGCGGTGGGGACGGGCGCTCAGCTGGATTCGCTGCCGGCGTTGATCCAGACCGCCGATCAGGCGCTGTACCGCGCGAAAGCGGGGGGGCGCAACGGGATGGCCGGGCAGGCCTGAGACGCACTAGAAAGCTTCGCCGCTATCCAGTTTCGCCAACAGCATTTGTCCGCGTTGCCACAGTGCATCCTGCTTGGCCAGCGGCATGCGGTCGAGGTTCTTGTACATCATGCCCATGCGCTGATTGCCGCGCAGGATATCGCCGTGGCGCATGAGGAAATGCCAGTACAGCGCGTTGAACGGGCAGGCATCGTCCGCGCTGCTTTCCTTGACCTTGTAGGCGCAGTCGCCGCAGTAATCCGACATACGATTGATGTATTGGCCGCTGGCGCAGTAAGGCTTGGAGCCGAGATAACCGCCATCGGCGTGCATGACCATGCCGAGGGTATTGGGCAGTTCGACCCAGTCGAAGGCGTCCATGTAGATCGCCAGATACCACTCACAGATTTCCTTCGGCGCAATCCCGGCGAGCAAGGCAAAGTTACCGGTGACCATCAGGCGCTGAATGTGGTGGGCGTAGGCATGTTGCAGGCTTTGGCCGATGGCCTGGCGCATGCAGTTCATCTGTGTCTGCCCGGTCCAGTAGAACTCCGGCAGCGGACGCGAGTTGCCAAACACGTTGCCCTCGGCGTAGTCCGGCATCTTCAGCCAGTACACGCCGCGCACGTATTCACGCCAGCCGATCAGCTGCCGAATGAAGCCTTCGGCCGCGTTGAGGCCGATGCTCCCTGACCAGTAAGCCGCCTCGACATCGCTGCACAGCTGGCGCAGATCGAGCAGGCCGATGTTCAGCGCGGCACTGATCCGCGCGTGAAACAGGAACGGTTCGTCGCTGGCCATGGCGTCCTGGTAATCACCGAAGCCGGCCAGCGCATAGTCGAGAAAGTATTGCCACAGGGCCTGTGCATCGGCGTGGGTCACCGGGTAATTGAAGTCATCCAGCGTGCCGTAATGCGTGGCGAAGCGCTCGCCGACCAACGCCAGCACCTCTTGGGTGATTGCGTCATTGGCGAAACGTGCCGGGTAGGGCGGTTTGGCGTGTTTGGGCAGCGCCTTGCGATTCTCCGCATCGAAATTCCACGCACCGCCGACCGGCGTACCGTCCCCGTTCAGCAGCAGCCGACTCTTGCGCCGCATCTCACGATAGAAAAACTCCATGCGCAGCTGCTTCTTGCCGCTGGCCCAATGGGAGAACTCTTCGCGGGAGCAGAGGAAGCGGCTGTCTGAGTGCCAGTGCACGGGCAAGCCCGAATCTTTGATTGACTGCTCAAGGCGCCAGTCGCCGCATTCTGTGATATGAATCTGTTCGGCGCCGGTGAGGGTTTGCCAGCGCTGTAGTTCGCCGGGAATTGAGCCGCTGTTGTTCGGGTCATCGAGGGTGACGTACTGGACGCGGAAGCCTTTATCGCGCAACGCATCGGCAAAGTGGCGCATGGCGCTGAAGATCAGAGCGATCTTTTGCGGATGATGGGCCACGTGGGTCGCTTCCTCCATGACCTCGACCATGAGCAGCAGGTCGTGCTGGGGATCGAGTGGCTGCAGGGACGCCAGGTCGAATGACAGCTGGTCGCCGAGGATCAGGAGCAAGCGGTGGGCAGGGGGCATGGAGCAAAGTCCGGTTGGCGATTCGAACTCCAATAGTTATACAGATTGTTTGATATGTATAGGTTTGGCGGCCACTGACATCCTATTGTGGGAGCGAGCCTGCTCGCGAAAGCGTCCTGTCAGTCAATACAAATGCTGACTGACCCACCGCCTTCGCGAGCAGGCTCGCTCCCACAGGAACTTGTTTTGGGTTCTTAGGCGGGGTAGGTCGGATAGTCGATATAACCCTCGGCACCACCGCCATACACCGTCGCCGGATTCAATTGGTTCAACGGCCAGTCATTGGCAATCCGCGCCGGCAGGTCCGGGTTGGCCATGAATGGTCGGCCAAACGCGACGAGATCCGCCAGCCCCGACTCAAGCAATTGCGCCCCGGTTTTGGCGGTGTAGCGACCGGCATAAATGATCGCGCCGCTGAACGTGTCGCGCACGGCCTGGCGAAAGGTCTGCGGCATGGCTGGCGCGTTGTCCCAGTCGGCTTCGGCGATCGACAGGTAGGCGATGCCGACGTCTTCAAGAATCTTGATCGCGGCAATGTAAGTTGTGTGCGGATCTTCCTCGACCAGGCCCAGGTATGTCCGCGCTTCATCGGTTGTAGTGAACAACGGCGCGAAACGCACACCGACCTTGTCCTTGCCAATGCATTCGGCGACGCCGGCCACCACTTCGCGCAAAAAGCGCAAGCGATTGTCCAGCGAGCCGCCGTATTTGTCGGTGCGCAGGTTGCTGTGGGCGGAGATGAACTGGTTGACCAGATAACCGTTGGCGCAGTGCAGTTCGATGCCGTCGAAACCCGCATCCATCGCGTTGCGCGCGGCCTGGATGTACAGCTGAATCAGTTCCTGCACTTCATCGGTGCTCAACGCGCGCGGAGCGGACGGGGGCACCAGTTCACCGGCACCGGGCGCGGTTTCGATGAACACGCTGACGCGATCCGTGGCGACCGCAGAGGCCGACACCGGCGCATCGCCGTTGGGCTGCAACGCCGTGTGCGAGACCCGACCGACATGCCAGAGCTGGGCGAAGATCACGCCATCCACCGCGTGCACCGCCTCGGTGACTTTGCGCCAACCGGCGATCTGCTCCGGCGTGTGAATGCCCGGCGTCCACGCATAACCTTGCCCGCGCGGTTCGATCTGCGTGCCTTCGGTGACCAGCAAACCGGCACCGGCGCGCTGCTGGTAATACTCGGCCATCAACTCGTTGGCGACATTGCCCGGCTGCGTGCTGCGCTGGCGGGTGAGAGGCGGCAGGACGATGCGGTTTTTCAGGGTGTGGTTGCCCAATTTAGCGGGCGTGAAAAAAGCGTTATTCATGGAGTAAGCCTTGAATCTGATTAGACCAGTCGACTATTGACTGGGCAAAAAAACAACGCCGGGCGGTACGCACGCGGCGTTGATCGGGTTGGAGCGAGGGATTCAGCCGAGCATCTTCAACAGCTTTTCGGCAACGGCGGCGGAGCTGGCCGGGTTCTGGCCGGTGACCAGTTGACCGTCAGCGACCACATGCACCTGCCAGTCGGCGACTTTCGAGTAACGCCCGCCCAGACGCTGGAACTCGTCTTCGATGAGGAACGGCACCACGTCAGTCAGACCAACAGCAGCTTCTTCGGCGTTGGTGAAACCGGTGACGTCGCGATCTTTGACGATCGGCTGGCCGTCAGCGCGCACCACATGACGCAATACGCCGGGTGCGTGGCAGACAAAACCGTGAGGTTTGTTGGCGCGGTCGAAGGCTTCGATCAGCGCGATCGAGGCCTTGTCTTCGGCCAGATCCCACAACGGGCCGTGGCCGCCTGGGTAGAACACGGCATCGAAATCTTCGGCCTTCACATCAGCCAACCGGCCAGTAGTGGCCAGTGCCTGTTGTGCGGCCGGATCAGCGCGGAAGCGATCGGTTTCGGCAGTCTGCGCGCTTGGCTCATCGCTTTTCGGATCGAGCGGCGGCTGGCCGCCGGCGGGCGATACCAGGGTGACGTCGGCGCCGGCGTCCTTGAAGGCAAAGTAGGGCGCGGCGAACTCTTCCAGCCAGAAACCGGTTTTCTTGCCAGTGTTGCCGAGTTGATCGTGGGAAGTCAGAACCATCAAGATTTTCATAGAGCACCCGTGGGTTGGTCTGGCATCGGCAGAAGGCGAGGGATTCGCTTGTTGTCGGTGCCGCATGAATTTGTGTGTCGGGGCGCAGCATAGTTTCCAATTAGACCAGTCGTCTAGTAATTTTTTCAGAAAATGTTTTTGCCCGTCGGTTATGGCAAACTCCCGGTCCTGAAAACTATACGACTGGTCTATTGTCTGGAATTTTGCGCACCATGAAGCCGACCTTTGACGACACCCGCCAACACTTGCTCGACACCGGCCACCGGATGATGGCCGAGAAGGGCTTCACCAGCGTCGGCCTCAACGAGATCCTGCAGACCGCCGGCGTGCCCAAGGGCTCGTTCTATCACTACTTCAAATCCAAGGAGTTGTACGGCCAGGCGCTGCTCGAGGATTACTTCGTCGACTACCTCGCCGACATGGAGCGCCGCCTGACATTGCCTGGGCTGACGGCCTTCGAGCGTTTGATGGATTACTGGCAGGGCTGGCAGAACCGCTGCACCCTCGAAGGCCACGGCGATGAATGCCTGGTGGTGAAACTCAGCGCCGAAGTCGCCGACCTGTCCGAATCAATGCGCCTGACCTTGCGCGACGGCGCCGAACGCATCGTCGCGCGCATCACCGAATGCATCGAACAAGGCCAGACCGACAAAAGCCTGCCGGAGGGCGATGCGCGGAAGTTGGCAGAGACGCTGTATCAGCTCTGGCTCGGCGCGAGCCTGCTGAACAAATTGCAGCGCACCGGACAGTCGCTGGAAACCTCGATGGCGATGACCCGGCAGTTGTTGCAAGTCTGAGCCTCGCCGCAGATCCCTTTGGGAGCGAGCCTGCTCGCGAAGACGGCGGCACATTCAACATCTTCATTGCCTGAGCCAATGCATTCGCGAGCAAGCTCGCTCCCACAGGTTTTTGCGGCGTGTGCCAAATCCCGGCGACACGCAAAATCCAGTGTGGGAGCGAGCTTGCTCGCGAAGAGGGCGGCACATTCAACATCTTCATTGCCTGACCCAATGCATTCGCGAGCAAGCTCGCTCCCACAGGTTTTTGCGGCGTGTGCCAAATCCCGGCGACACGCAAAATCCAGTGTGGGAGCGAGCTTGCTCGCGAAGAGGGCGGCACATTCAACAT